>NZ_JBRRDY010000031.1:0-62288 GCF_056759935.1 Stenotrophomonas sp. STEN035 | reverse complement strand
AGGGGGGGGCCCCCTCTCCCCGCCCCCGTGGCCCGCAATGCCTTACCACATACCCCACCCCCAAACGCATGCCCATTCTGATTCGGGGCTTCCGCCGCCCCCACAAAACAGCCCCACAGCGCCGTGCAGATTCACCCGCGCGGGTGATGTTTGCGGTGCAGCTTCTGCAGGTGTTCGCGCGCGACCAGGGTGTAGATCTGGGTGGTGGACAGCGAGCTATGGCCAAGCAGCATCTGCAGCGCGCGCAGGTCGGCGCCGTGGTTGAGCAGATGGGTGGCAAAGCTGTGCCGCAAGCCGTGCGGGCTGATCTTGCCGGGGTCAATGCCAGCCACCGCCGCGCTGGCTTTCACCAAGGCCCAGAACTGCTGGCGGCTCAAAGGGCTACGGTCGATGTCGACAAACAATGGCACCTGCCCCGCCAACGTAGCCGCAACCGGCTTGCCTCCGGTGAGCTGCGGCCGCGCCGTGGCCAGATAGCGTTCCAGCCAGTACTGAGATTCCTCACCCAAGGGCACCAAACGCTCCTTGCTGCCCTTGCCGGTGACCCGAAGTACGCCCTGACGCAGGTTGACCGCATTGGCCGGCAGGTTGACCAGCTCACTGACGCGCAGGCCAGCGGCGTACATCAGCTCCAGCATCGCGCGGTCGCGCAGGCCAACCGGGCTTTCCGTGTCTGGCGCTGCCAACAGTGCCTCGATCTGGCTTTCGGCCAAAGCCTTGGGCAGCGAACGCGGCAGCTTGGGCGACTCCAGCAGCGCCGCAGGATCCTCACTCCGTTCGCCACGCTTGAGTGCCTGCGCGAAGAAAGCGCGCAACACCGACAGCAGACGCGCATTGCTGCGCGCGGTCCAGCCGTGGCGGGTGCGCCAGGCCAGGTAATCGAACAAACCGGCGCGATCCATCCCGGCCAGGCCCTCATTACTGCCATCGCGCCAGCGCGACAAGCCTTCAAGATCGCGTCGATAGCTCTCCAGCGAAGCCCGGGCCAAGCCGTTCTCAGCCCAGATCGCATCCAGAAACCGCTGAATCAAACGGTCATCGGCATCGCGCAACGGCGGCAGTTGCTGCACCAGTTGGCGGCGTTCGGCGGGGGTCAGGGACGCGGACATCGGCGCAAGGATAAGCCCTGCTTCCACGACTGCCCATGCACGCGTGCCGTCACTAACCGTATGCTCAGGCCATGAGCGCACCCACAGTTGCCGAATCGCCCCGCCCCTCCGCGTTGCTGCTGCGCCGACTGGCCGCACTGTTCTACGACCTGTGGCCGGTGTTGGCACTATGGATGCTGGTCTCGGCGCTGTTCACCGTCGGCTACGCGCTGGCCGGGCATGCCAGCCGCGAGAACATTCATCCGTTCAGTGCCCTGCAATGGCTGTTATGGCTGAGCTGCTGGCTGATTGCCGGGCTCTACGCCACCGAGAGCTGGAAGCGCGGCGGACAGACCCTGGGCATGCGCCCGTGGCGGCTGCGCCTGCAAACCGCTGACGGGCGAGCACCCAGTCGGGCCCAGCTGTGGAAGCGCTATGCACTTGCCACACTGTCACTGCTGCTGGGCGGAATTGGCTTCATCTGGGCGCTGTTCGACCGCGAGCGCCTGACCCTGCATGACCGCCTGAGCGGCACCCGCCTGCAGAAGCTGTAGTGCCGAGCCATGCTCGGCAGGGGCTCTACCATCATTGCCGAGATGTAGTGCCGAGCCATGCTCGGCAAGACGCGCTACCGGGAAAGTCTCAGCCGAGCATGGCTCGGCTCTACCCTGCACTACCCCACCCGTCGTCGCGACAACCAGCCGGAGATGGCCAGCATCAGCAGCGGCGGCAAGGCATAGGCGATGCGGTAATCAAACTTCAGTGCGCCAGCCATGCGCCCGAAGAACATCTGCAGCAACAGGAAGCCCAGCGCGAACAGCATACCCAGGAACAGGCGCTTGCCCATGCCACCACTGCGCAGCGAACCAAACGCGAACGGCACCGCGGCCAGGCACAACGCCAGTACGTTCAAGGGGTAGAACCAGCGCCCCCAGTAGGTGTCTTCGTACTCGCGCGCATCCAGACCGTTGCGCTTGCGGTAGTCAATACTGGTCTTGAGCTCGCCCACCCCCAGGTTGCGTGGTTTGGCCAGGCCAGAGGCCAAGGCAGAGGCATCCAGCTTGGACGCCCACTTTTCGCTGGGCAACTCCTGACGGGCGACCGAGCGCTCGCCGAAGGTATCGCGGCGCACAGCTTCCAACACCCAGCCTTGGCTGTCGTGACGTGCGGTCTTGGCATAGGTCAGGCTCAGCAAACGCCCATCTTCACCCAGCTGGTACAGGCGCACATCATGCAGCAGCAAGGTCGACTGGCCATCGGTGCTGAGCTGCTCTTCACCGGTCAGCGCATTGAGGAAGGTATCGCCTTCACGTGCCCACAGGCCCGAATAACGGGCCGTGGCCATATCGGTGTTGTAGCGGGCACTGGCCTTCAAGGCATCAGCACGGCTCTGTGCCCAAGGCGAGAGGGTTTCGCCATTGACCACCATCAACACGGTCAGCAGTGATAGCGCGATCGCCACCGAAACCGCAATCCGCCGCCGCGACACGCCGATAGCACGCAGTGCGGTCAGCTCAGAGGTTGCCGCCAATTGACCCAAACCCATCAGCGCGCCAATCACTGCGGCCATCGGGAAAATGGTGTAAGCGCGGCGCGGCAAGGTATACGCCACCCAGGCCAAGGCATGGCCAAAGCTGTAATGGCCCTGACCGATTTTCCCGGCCTCGCCGGACAAGGCCATCATCGCGTCCAGGCCCAGCAGCACCATCCACACCACCAGCACTGTGAACAGCACGGTGCGGCCTACATAAACGTCGTGAATCCGCGGCAGCACCCTCATGCCTTGGCCCTCGCACGGCGGCGACTCAGCCGCCCATCGCGGAAGTACAGCCACAGCGCCAACAGCAGCAATGGCAAGGTCAACCACCACATGCCGGCGTCCACCGGCAGCTTGCCCGCTGCCAGCCACTGGCGGCCGAGGATGCTCAGGCTCACGCCTACCGTATAGGCAAGAAACGCCACCATGATGCGGCCGTAGCGCTGCTGGCGCGGCGCGCTGCGGGCCAACGGCAAGGTCAGCAGGGCGAATGCCAGAGCCAGCAATGGCGGGGTGATGCGCCAGTGCAGCTGGGCCTTGGCCTCGGGCCGTTCATCGCCTAGCAACTGGCTGGTGGTCAGCATTTCCGGATCATTCTGGTCGCGCACTTCCTCGCGGTCCGGCAAGGCCACTTCGTTGCGGGCATAGCGCATCAGCCGGTAGTCCAGGGTTCCGCTCTCCGGGCCCTCGACCCGATATCCGTCCTCCAGGCGCAGATAGCGCTGGCGCTCGCCCTCAAAGAACATCGCGCCGCTGTTTGCCGATACCACGTCGATACGACCTTCCTTCTGCCGCTGTATGAACACCTTGCCCATCTTGGTACCGTCGCCGGCCAATGAAGACAGGTAGACAACGCCGCCGCCAGACAACGGGGTGAACTGGCCCGGCTCCAGCCCGGCTACCACCATGCTGCGGCTGGCATCCTGCAACATCTGCTCAGCGCTGCGGTCGGCCCAGGGGCCCAGCCACAGTGAGCAGCCCGCGACCAGCGCCACCACCGGCACCGTCAACAGCAGGATCGGCTTGAGCAGACGCTTGGGACCAACACCAACGCCGGTCAGCACCGCCATTTCTGAATCGCGGTACAGCCGCGCGATCGACAGCGCCAGCCCCAACATCAGCGCCAAGGGCAGGATGATGGGTAGGTAGACGATGAACTGCAGGCCCAGCTGGGACAGCATCAACCCCGCCGGGATGCGGCCATCGGCGATGCGGCCGAGGATGTCGACCAGCACACCACCCATGCTGACCACCAGAAGTACGGTCAAAGTAGCCAGAAAACTCTGGAGGAAGTCACTCAGAAGGTAGCGGTCAAGCTTCGCCATAGGGTCGGTGGTTTAAACTCTCGGTTTAGTCCGCAGAACGCCCGGCCTCGATGGCCCCGCGTATACAGCCTGCGATTGTACGGATTTGGCAACGGAATCTGATCAATGTCTCTGGAATTCACCCTGAACCACGCCGCCCCGGTCTCCGCCGAGGTGGATTGCGTCATTGTTGGCGCTTTCTCTGACAAGTCGCTGACCCCGGCCGCACAGGCCCTGGACGCGGCTTCTGGTGGCCGTCTGGCCGCCCTGATCGAGCGCGGTGATGTTGGCGGCAAGACCGGCAACACCACCCTGCTGCACGATCTGGCCGGCGTCAGCGCCGCCCGCGTGCTGGTGGTTGGCCTCGGCGACCCGGCCAAGTTCGGCGTAGTGCAGTACCTGAAGGCCGTCGGCGACGCCGCCCGCGCCCTGAAGACCGGCAACACCCGCAGCGCGCTGTTCACCCTGAACGAACTGGAAGTCGGCGACCGCGATGCCGCCTGGAACGTCCGTCAGGCCGTGATCACCGCCAACCACGCCAGCTACCGCTACACCGCCACCCTGGGCAAGAAGAAGCCGGAAGCGCCGGGTCTGGAGTCGCTGGCCATCGCCAGCAGCGACGAAACCGCGCTGCTGCAGGGCCAGGCCATTGCCGCCGGCGTGGAATACGCCCGCGAGCTGGGCAACCTGCCGCCGAACTACTGCACCCCGGCCTACCTGGCTGAATCCTCGGTCAAGTTCGCCGCCGAGCACGACGGTGCCGAAGCCGAGATCCTGGACGAGGCGCAGATGGAAGCGCTGGGCATGGGCTCGCTGCTGGCCGTGGCCCGTGGTTCGGCCAACCGCCCCAAGCTGGTGGTGCTGAAGTGGAGCAACGGCGGTGACGCCAAGCCCTACGTACTGGTCGGCAAGGGCATCACCTTCGACACCGGCGGCGTCAACCTGAAGACCCAGGGTGGCATCGAGGAAATGAAGTACGACATGTGCGGTGGCGCCAACGTCATCGGCACCTTCGTCGCCACGGTCAAGGCCAAGCTGCCGTTGAACCTCGTTGTAGTCGTGCCGGCAGTGGAAAACGCCATCGACGGCAATGCCTATCGTCCGTCCGACGTGATCACCTCGATGTCGGGCAAGACCATCGAAGTCGGCAACACCGACGCCGAAGGCCGCCTGATCCTGTGCGACGCGCTGACCTATGCGCAGCGCTTCGAGCCGGCTGCACTGATTGACGTTGCCACGCTCACCGGCGCCTGCATGGTGGCCCTGGGCCACCAGACCGCCGGCCTGATGAGCAAGCACGACGACCTGGCCAACGAACTGACCGCCGCTGGCGAGAACGTGTTCGACCGCGCCTGGCGCCTGCCCTTGTGGGACGAGTACCAGGGCATGCTGGATTCCAGCTTCGCCGACGTCTACAACATCGGCGGCCGCTGGGCCGGTGCCATCACCGCTGGCTGCTTCCTGTCGCGCTTCACCGAAGGCCAGCGCTGGGCGCACCTGGACATCGCCGGCGTGGCCAGCGATGAAGGCAAGCGCGGCATGGCCACCGGTCGCCCGGTCGGCCTGCTGACCCAGTGGCTGCTGGATCGCGTTGCCTAAGTAAGTTCTGGATAAAGCCGGGGTTGGAAAGTGGGGGCAGCGTCGGGTTCTACCCGGCATCACCCGACGCTGACCCCGGTGTTGCACCCTCTTCCCTCTACTTCTTCGTGACCTGATGCGTGCCGACTTCTACCTGATTGCCAAGCCGCGCTTTCTCACCGAGCCACTGAAGCTGGTGTGCGAACTCGCGCGCAAGGCCAACGATGGCGGCCTGTACACGCTGGTACTGGCCCGTGACCAGGCCCAGGCCGAGGAGTTGGACGAGTTGCTGTGGTCGTTCGACCCGGACGCCTACATCCCGCACCAGATCATCGGTGAGGACGTGGACGAGGAAGAGGCCATCGTGCTGATCGCCACGCCGGGCGCCGAAGCACCCGAGCGCCCGCTGGTGATCAACCTGCGCGACGAGCCCTACCTCGGTGCGTGCGATCGCGTGCTGGAAGTGGTGCCGGCCGACCCAGCTGCACGTGAACCGCTGCGTGAGCGCTGGCGCCAGTACAAGGCCGCTAACTACACGCTCAACAAATACGACATGTAAGGGATTACACGCATGCGCCTGCTGATTGCCATCCTGCTGCCGTGGCTGGCCTTTTTCACCATTGGCCGTCCGATTTCCGGCATTGTCTGTCTCATCCTGCAAATCACCTTGATCGGTTGGGTACCCGCCGCCATCTGGGCTGCATACGCGGTGAGCCAGTACCACACCGACCAGAAGATCAAGCGCGCACTGGCGCGCTGATCCCTCCCCCCGCTCTTTCCGGTTTCCCCGCATGACCCAACTCGCCTCCAGCTACGACCCGAAAACCTTTGAAACCGCGCTCTATGAGTCGTGGGAGAAGGCCGGCCTGTTCAAGCCGTCCGGCAAGGGCGAGCCGTACACCATCCTGCTGCCGCCGCCGAATGTCACCGGCACCCTGCACATGGGCCACGCCTTCCAGCAGACGCTGATGGATGCGCTGATCCGTTACCACCGCATGCGTGGCTACGACACGCTGTGGCAAGTGGGTACCGACCACGCCGGCATCGCCACCGAAATGGTGGTCAGCCGCAACCTGGCGATGGAAGGCAAGGGTGAAACCCGCGACTCGCTGGGCCGCGATGGCTTCATCGACAAGGTGTGGGAGTGGAAGGCGCATTCGGGCAACGTTATCGAGGGCCAGATGCGCCGCCTCGGCACCTCGGCCGACTGGTCGCGCAGCACCTTCACCATGGACGCTGGCCCGAGCGAGGCGGTGATCGAGTCCTTCCTCCGCTGGCACGAGCAGGGCCTGATCTACCGTGGCCAGCGCCTGGTCAACTGGGATCCGGTGCTGAAGACCGCCATTTCCGATCTGGAAGTGGAGAGCGTGGAAGAAGACGGCTTCATGTGGTCGATCGCCTACGCGCTCAACGACGGCGCCAGCTATGAGCACGTCGAAGTGGACGCAGACGGCGTCGAAACCCTGCGCGAAACCCGCAACTACCTGGTCGTGGCCACCACCCGTCCGGAAACCCTGCTGGGCGACACCGCGGTGATGGTGCACCCCGAAGACAGCCGCTACGCGCACCTGATCGGCAAGAGCGTGACCCTGCCGCTGACCGGGCGCAGCGTGCCGGTGATCGGCGACGACTACGTCGACAAAGCCTTCGGCACCGGCGTGGTCAAGGTGACCCCGGCGCACGACTTCAACGATTACCAGGTCGGCGTGCGTCACAGCCTGCCGATGATCAACCTGTTCACCACCATTGCCACGCTCAACGAGAACGCCCCGCAGCAGTACCAGGGGCTGGACCGCTACGCAGCGCGCAAGGTGATCCTGGCCGAGCTGGAAGACCTGGGCATCCTGGTCGAGACCAAGGCGCACAAGCTGCAGGTGCCGCGTGGCGATCGTACCGGCCAGGTGATCGAGCCCTATCTGACCGACCAGTGGTTCGTGAAAATGGACGGGCTGGCCAAGCGCGGCCTCGAACTGGTTGAAAACGGCTCGATCAAGTTCGTGCCGGGCAACTGGATCAACACCTATCGCCATTGGATGGAGAACATCCAGGATTGGTGCATCAGCCGCCAGCTGTGGTGGGGCCACCGCATTCCGGCGTGGTTCGACGAAGCCGGCAACTGCTACGTCGGCCGCAACGAAGCCGAGGCCCGCGCCAAGGCCGGGCTGAGCGACGACGTGCTGCTGACCCAGGACAGCGACGTGCTGGAGACCTGGTTCTCCTCGCAGCTGTGGCCGTTCTCCACCCTGGGCTGGCCGAACGAAGCGGCGATGGCCGAGCGCGGCTTTGAGCGCTACTTGCCGTCGAACGTGCTGATCACCGGCTTCGACATCATCTTCTTCTGGGTGGCGCGCATGATCATGGCCACCGACAGCTTCACCGGCCAGATCCCGTTCAAGGACGTCTACATCACCGGCCTGATCCGCGACGGTCAGGGCCAGAAGATGTCCAAGTCCAAGGGCAATGTGCTGGATCCGCTGGACATCATCGACGGCATCAGCATCGACGACCTGGTTGCCAAGCGCACCCACGGCCTGATGCAGCCGAAGATGGCCGAGAAGATCGAAAAGGCCACGCGCAAGGAATTCCCGGACGGCATCATCGCCCACGGTGCCGATGCGCTGCGCTTCACCATCGCCGCGCTGGCCACCCACGGCCGCGACATCAAGTTCGACATGAGTCGCGCCGAGGGCTACAAGAACTTCTGCAACAAGCTGTGGAACGCCAGCCGCTTTACCCTGATGAACACCGAGGGTGCGAGCTTCACCGGCGTACCGCAGCCGCGCACCGATGCTGAGCGCTGGATCCTGGCGCGCCTGGCCAAGGTTTCGGCCGAAGCACAGCAGCATTACGCCGACTACCGCTTCGACCTGTTGTCGCAGGCGCTGTACGAATTCGTCTGGAACGAGTTCTGCGATTGGTTCCTGGAACTGACCAAGCCGGCCTTGAACGGCGACAACGCCGAGGATGCGGCCAGCACGCGTCATACGCTGCTGTACGTGTTGGAAGCGGTACTGCGCCTGCTGCACCCGCTGACCCCGTTCGTCACCGAGCAGCTGTGGCAGCAGGTGGCGCCGCGTCTTGGCATCAACGCCGAGTCACTGTCGTTGCAGGCCTACCCAACCGCGGAAGAGTTTGCCGGCGATTACGCGCAGGCCGAAGTCGACGTGGAATGGTTCAAGACCATGGTCAGCGCCCTGCGCCGCGTGCGCAGCGAATTGAACGTGCCGCCGTCCAAGCAGGTGCGTCTGCTGCTGCAGGGCGGACAAGCTGCTGACCGCAGCCGCCTCGACCGCTTCGCCTCGCAGCTGCGTTTCCTGCTCAAGCTCGAAAGCATCGATTGGTTGGCTGCTGATGCACAGACGCCGCCGGCTGCGGCCGCCATTGTTGGCGAGCTGAAGCTGCTGGTGCCGCTGGAAGGTCTGGTCGATCTGGACGCCGAACGTGCGCGTCTGGACAAAGAGATCGCCCGCGTTTCTTCGGAAAAGGACAAGAGCGAGGTCAAGCTGTCCAAGTTCACCGACAAGGTGCCGGCAGCGGTAGTCGAGCAGGAGCGTGTGCGTCTGCTTGACTGGAACAGCCAGCTGGCCGGCCTGCAGGAGCAGCGCGCGAAGTTGTAAGGCTTGTTGCTTGCTGTTGTGGAAAACGCCGCCTTTGGGCGGCGTTTTCTTTTGTGCGTTGAGAATCAAAGAGCAGCGAGCGAAGAGCGCCCTCATCGCCCTGCCGGGCACCTTCTCCCGCGAGCGGGAGAAGGGAGTGCAATGCGCCATGCACTTCTGCGGGATCGCTGTGCAATCTGCTTCATGTGCTTGAGCTTGATCCTACGCCCAGTTCACGACGCTGCAAGAATCACTGCAGTCCCTTCTCCCGCGTGCGGGAGAAGGTGCCCGGCAGGGCGGATGAGGGGGCTTTTGGCTTTTGGCTTTTGGCTTTTGGCTTTTGGCTTTTGGCTTTTGGCTTTTGGCTTTGGGCTTTTGGCTTTTGGCCTTGGACCTTACCTTCCCGCAGCACCAGCACCCCCCAAACCCAGCTACCCTCCCCAAGCACCCCAACGACAGAACCCAATGTCCCTCGGCATCTTCTGCGCCGTCTTGTTCGCCGCCCTGCTCCACGCCAGCTGGAACGCCATCGTCAAACTCGGCGGCGACAAGCTGCTGACCACGATCCTGGTCACCGGCTGCGCTGCCGTCCTGTCCGCCATCGCCCTGCCCTGGCTACCCGCGCCCGCCGCAGCCAGCCTGCCCTGGCTCGCAGCATCAGCCATCCTGCAAACCGGTTATTACGTGCTGGTTGCACGCGCCTATCACAGCGCCGACATGAGCCTCTCCTACCCACTGATGCGTGGCTGCGCGCCCTTGCTGGTTGCCATCGCCGGTACCTGGCTGTTCAACGAACACCTGTCTGCCAGCGCCTGGAGCGGCATCGCGCTGATCAGCACCGGCATCCTGTGCATGGCCGGCAGCAGCAAGGCGCGCAACATCCGCCTGCCGCTGTGTATCGCGCTGGTCATCGCCACCTATACACTGGTCGATGCACAGGGCGCGCGCCTGTCCGGCAGCGCCTTGAGTTACACGCTGTGGTTGTTCCTGCTGTCCGGCTTGCCGCTGCCGATCTGGGCGCTGTTCGCCCGCCGCCAGCAGCTGGGCAACTATCTGCGCGGCAACTGGCAGCGCGGACTGGTCGGCGGTATCGGCACCACGGCGTCCTATGCAATCGCGCTGTGGGCGATGACCATTGCGCCGGTCGCGGTGATCGCCGCACTGCGCGAAACCTCGATCCTGTTCGCCCTGCTGATCTCGGCGCTGCTGCTGAAAGAACACATCAGCCGCAAGCGCATGCTCGCGGCGGTGCTGATCATCGCTGGTGTAGTTCTATTGCGCCTGACGTAAACCAGACAAATCTCAGAGCGGCGGCATCACACAGATGTCGTCGTCCACCAGTTCCATCGCCATCACCAGCGCATCTTCGCGTCCGTTTGGCGTCGGGTAATAGCGTGGGCGGCGGCCAATCTCGTTGAAACCTTCGCTGTGGTACAGCGCGATGGCCGAGGTATTGGACGGCCGTACTTCCAGGAATACCCGCAGCGCGCCACGCTGCCGTGCAACCCGCACCAACTCGCGCAGCAGACGCCGGCCGTGACCACGCGACTGACACAGCGGGTCAACACAGACATTGAGTACGTGCGCTTCATCAACGGCGATGCTGAGCACGGCGTAGCCGACAATACCGTCATCCTGCACCAGCACCCGGCAGGGATAGTCAGCACGCAGGCAATCCTGGAAGATGCCGCGCGTCCACGGGAACGGATAGGCGCGCAGCTCCACTTCCATCACCGCATCCAGGTCCCCCTCGTGCATGGGACGCAGGACCGACCCCAGCGCGGTCATTGCCGTGCTTTCCGCCGCAAGCTGCGCAGCTGCGGCCACAGGGCACGCTTGGCCGCTGGATCGGCACGCAGCTCGGCCAATGGCCAGCTGTCCATCAGCGCCCGCGTTTCGGGCTCATTGGGATTGCAGCCGGAAGCGCGTAACAAGGCGATCTGCAGGCGGTCGGGCATCCCCAAACCGCCGCTGCGACGAACACCGCCCGGTGTAGCGACAGCAAATACCGGCGCTGGTGCAGTGCTCGGTGCCTGCGGTGCCTTTGCAGCCACTTCACGCGGCGGGGCAACAGCAACTGGCTTGCTCACCGCAGGTTGCGGCTGCGCTGCCAGCTCCACCGCTACCGTAGCGGCATCAAAGGCTGGCGCAGACACGGCTGGCGGCGCATCCAGCGCGCCGCCTTGCAGATATACGGTGTAGCCCATCGCCTGCAGCCATGCCTGCTGCTCGGCGGTCCACACCGGTTCGGGCGAGAAGCCGATCACTGCACCTTGCCGGCCGGCTGCCGCCAGCGTTGCAGCGCCCACATCACCGGGCCGGACAGCGCATAGATCACCCCAACCGCCAACAAGGTGCGCGCAGGGTCCAGCACCACGATCGAAATGATGATCGGCACCAGGGCCAGCACCACGAACGGTACGCGCTCTGAACGCGGGCCCTTCTCGCTGCCGCCCTTGAAGCTCCAGAAGCGGATCCGGCTGACCATCAACAAGCCAGACACAATGGTCACACCCAGCGCCACGTAGCGCAGCTCCTCACCGCTCCAGCCCAGCTGGCCATCGGCAAAGGCCCAGACGAAGGACATCATCAAACCGGCCGCAGCCGGGCTGGCCAGGCCGACAAACCAGCGCTTGTCGACGGTGCCCACCTGGGTATTGAAGCGGGCAAGGCGCAGCGCCGCGCAGGCCGCATACAGGAAGGCCGCCGACCAGCCGACCCGGCCCAGCACGTCGCCGTCGAATTTCAGTGAAGACAGGGCCCAGTGGTACATCACCAGCGCCGGCGCCATGCCAAAGCTGACCAGATCAGCCAGGGAGTCGTATTGCACGCCAAATTCGCTGCTGGTGCCGGTCAAACGCGCAACCCGGCCGTCCAGCCCGTCCATCACCGCAGCCACGAACACGGCGACGCTGGCTTGGACGAACTGCCCGTTGGAGGCGGCAATGATGGCGTAGAACCCGGCAAACAGCCCGGCGGTGGTAAACAGGTTCGGGAGCAGGTAGATGCTGCGCGAACGCGGTGGTGGTCTCAATTCGTCCATACCGGGGAGTTTAATCGACTTGCCAGCCACGTCACCGGGTGCTGCAATCGCTGCCTGCCCTGTTTCGGTGTCTGGAGTTGCCATGCTCACCCTGCCCCGCCTCTGCTGCCTGCTCCTGCTCAGCACCGCTGCCACCGCCAGCGCCGCCAATCTGTACAAGTGGAAGGACGCCAATGGCGTCACCCAGTACTCGGAACGGCCGCCGGCCGGCAAGCAGTTCGAAACCCGCCGCATCACCGCCAGCGGTGCCTCTGTCGCCGAACCAGAGGTTGCAGCCGAAGCCGGCGAATCCGAACAGTGCCTGGGTGCGCGCAAAAATCTGGAATTGCTGAACGGCAGTGGCCCGGTCAGCCAAGGCGTCGGCGCCGATGGCAAACCGGGGGCTCCGCTGGATGACGCCCAGCGCGCGGCGCAGAAGCAGCTGGCCGAAGCGGCAGCTGCGGTCTATTGCAAGCCAGCACCCAAAAAATAGACCTCCGGGAATGGCGGGCTATAGGGTTGTGGGAGCGGCGTAAGCCGTGAAGCCCATGGACCCGCAATTGCCTGCGTTATCCGGCAACCAGGGTTTCCTGACTTCGCGGCTTACGCCGCTCCCACAGCTCCTACAGTTATTGTGCCCTGATGGGTGCGGGGAAGGCCCTTGCCGAGCATGGCTCGGCACTACGACTGGCCCGCACAGATCGCCCTACCCGTTCGTGGCGGTGCGCACTGGGCTGCAAGGCTGGCAAAATAGGGGATCGTCCGTTTTGCGAAGCCCCCTGCCATGCGTCTTTCCCGCTTCCACCTGCATACCACCAAGGAAACTCCCGCCGACGCCGAGCTGGTCAGCCACCGGCTGATGCTGCGCGCGGGCATGATCCGCAAGCTGGCGTCGGGCCTGTACACCTGGTCGCCACTGGGCCTGCGGGTGTTGCGCAAAGTGGAAGCCATCGTCCGCGAGGAAATGAACCGGGCCGGCGCGGTGGAACTGCAGCTGCCCACCATCCAGCCCAAGGAGCTGTGGGAGGAAACCGGTCGCTGGCAGAAATTCGGCGGCCAGCTGCTGAAAATCAAGGACCGCAAGGAGCAGGAATACTGCTACAGCCCCACCGCCGAGGAAGCCATTACCGACTTCGCGCGTCAGGAACTGTCCAGCTACAAGCAGCTGCCGGTGAATTTCTACCAGGTGCAGACCAAGTTCCGTGACGAAATCCGTCCGCGTTTCGGGGTGATGCGCTCGCGCGAGTTTCTGATGAAGGATGCCTATTCCTTCCATCTGGACGACGCCAGCCTGGTCGCCGAGTACGAAAACATGAAGGCTGCCTACACCCGCATCTTCACCCGTCTGGGCTTGGAGTTCCGCGCGGTGCAGGCCGATTCCGGCGCCATCGGCGGTGACGCCTCGCAGGAATTCCACGTCATCGCTGACTCCGGTGAAGACGCGCTGGTGTTCTCCACCGGCTCGGATTACGCCGCCAATGTGGAAGCGGCGATTGCCGCCGATCCGGCAGCGCGCGCCGCCGCCGGCGAAGAACTGCGCAAGATCGATACCCCCACCCAGAAAACCTGCGAAGAAGTCGCCGCGCTGATGGGCATCGCCCTGCTGCGTACGGTCAAATCGATCGCGGTAATGACCACCGAAAATGAATTCGTGCTGGCCCTGGTCCGCGGCGACCACGAAGTCAACGAGATCAAACTGGCCAAGGTGGCTGGCCTTGCCGATTACCGCATGGCCAGCGAGGCCGAGATTGCCGATTATCTGGGCAGTGAGCCAGGTTTCCTCGGCCCCTTGAATCCGCGCAAGGCGATCCGCGTGGTCGCTGACCGCGAAGTGGCGGCGATGGCTGACTTTGTGATTGGCGCCAATGAGAAAGGTCTGCATATTGCCGGCGTCAACTGGGGCCGCGACCTGGCCGAGCCGGAAGTCGCAGATATTCGCAACGTCGTCGCCGGTGACCGTGCCCAGGACGGCGGCGAACTGAAGATTACCCGCGGTATTGAAGTCGGCCACGTATTCCAGCTGGGCCGCCAATATGCGCAGGCACTGAAGGCCACCGTGCTGGACCAGAACGGCAAGGCCGCGGTGATGGCGATGGGCTGCTACGGCATTGGCGTGTCGCGCATCGTCGCCGCTGCCATCGAACAGAACCACGACGACGCCGGCATTATCTGGCCGGTCAGCATGGCGCCGTGGCAAGCCGTGGTGTGCATGATCAACCCGAAGCAGGACCCGACGGTGACCGCAGCCGCCGAAGCGCTGCTGGCCGAACTGCAGGCCGCTGGCGTGGACGCCGCGCTGGACGACCGCGGCCTGCGTCCGGGCCAGATGTTTGCCGATATGGAACTGATCGGTATTCCGCACCGGATCGTGGTATCCGAGCGCGGCCTGGCCGCAGGCACGGTTGAATACCGCGCACGTAGCGCCAGCGAAGCGGAAAATCTGGACCAGGCAACGGTGATCAGCAAGATCATCGGCTGAGCTTGTTTTGCTTATAACGCCGGGACATTGCCCCGGCGTTTTCATTTCCGGATAACATGAAAAGCGCTATTAATTTGTCATTCCTGTTACCAGCCCGGTATGCTTTGCTGCGCTGCCACGGAATGGCATACATCCCAACCCATTATCCGGAGTAGTTATTCGATGAGTATTGATCTGTCCCAGCTGTCGGCCAAAGAGCTGGCCGTTCTGATCCGCGACGCACAGAAGCGCAAGACCGTTGTCGCCAAGCGCCAGCCGATTGCCAAGGCGCGCGCCCTGGTTGCCGCTGCGGCAAAGAAGGCTGGTTATACCGTCGAAGAGTTGTTCGGCACCGGCGCCGCCGTTGCAGTGAAGGCCCCGCGTGGCGCCAAGGCCAGCAAGGGCGCAGCCAAGACCGGCCGCAAGCTGCCGAAGGTTGAGCCGAAGTACCGTAACCCGGCAAATGCCGCAGAAACCTGGACCGGCCGTGGCAAGCAGCCGCGCTGGCTGGCCGAATACACCAAGGCAGGCCGCAAGGTTGAAGATTTCCTGATCCAGAAGTAATAACTCTGGAATATGGATTACAAAACGCCGGCAGTTTGCCGGCGTTTTCTTATTGCTTTTTGGCAAACACAGCAGTTACAGGTTCTTGCGCGCCGGCACCAGCAGATTACCGAACAGCAGACCCGCCACCAGCGCCATCACCACATTGACCACAGTCAGCAGCGCCGATTCGCCTGCGCTGACATTCTGCTGCTGGATCAGGCTCAATACCCCGCGCAGGCTGGTACTGCCGGGCACCAGCATGATGATGCCGGGCAAGCGGATGATCGCCCCCGGGCGCTGGACGATGCGTCCAAACAGATTGCCCGCGGCAGTCACCGCCATCGCAGCGAGAAAGATGCCGGCCGGTGCCCCCCACAACTGCCCGCCATATCGGGAAATTGCATAACCAGCGACCGAGGCGGCCATAACCCAGGGGTAATCACGTCTGCTGGCCCGGAACAGCATGGCGAACGCGAACGAGGCGACCAGCACCGAGCCCCATTCCACCCAGTTGGATTGTGGCCGCGAGGCGCGGATGATCGGTTCCAGGCCGATGGAATTGGCGATGGTCACCGCGATCATCGCGCCCACCGTGAGTTTCATGATGGTGGTCAGCGCGCCAGCAAAACGCGCCGTGCCCGATACCCAATGCCCGCTGGCCAGTTCATTGACCGAGTTGGTCAGCGCCATGCCGGGCAGCAGTACCACCAGCGAGGCAATGATGGTGGAGTTCATGTTCAGCGGCCCGATGAAACTGGCCACCAGCACCGCCACAAAACCCGCCAGCAACGCCGCCAGCGCTTCGCCGGCTTCGCGGGTAGCGACGCGGCGGTCGGTATAGAACAGCATCAGGCCAATCAGCAGACCGGTAATACCGGCGGTGGCGATATCCAACCACGGCAGCCGCCACAAACCGGCCACGCCGGCCGAGCCCAGGGTGAACGAGGCCAGCAACTGGATCTTGCTGCGCAGGCCGCCATCCTTGTCGAGCTGGCGCAGCGCGGTATGCCCCTGCGCGATCGACATCTGCCCGGCAGACACGGCATCGGCGATCTGGTCGGCCATCGCCAGCTTGTGCAGGTTGGTATCACCCGGCCCCAGACGGATCACCCGGGTGATGTCGCTGGAACCGATGGCACGGGTCGGGTCGCTGAAACTCAGGATCAAACCGGTCGGGTTCGACCACGGCTCGCAATCCAGATCCAGCTGCTGCGCCAAGGCCACCACCGCCGCCTCCAATCGCTGGGCGGTTGTGCCGTAACTGTGCAGACGCCCAGCCATCTCCGAAACGAAGGCCACACGTTGCGCGTAGGTAGCGCGATTGGAAGCAATGGCCGGGGCGGCGGCAAGGGTTTCGGCAGACATGGCCGCTAGTATCACCTGAAGCGGAGGAAATACTCATCCGGCTTGAAGGGCTGGCGGGTTATTCTCCGTAGCCAATGGTCACCATGAAAGACATTCCCCCACCCCACTGCGTACTTCCCCCCGATGCGGATGGCCTGCTCAGGCTTTCCGGCAACTGGACGTTGGCCACCGCGCTGCACTCGAGCGAGGTATTGCATGCCCAGACCGGAGCGGTAACCGGCATCGATGCGCGCAATATCGACCGGCTGGATTCGGCCGGGGTACTGCTGTTGCTGCGCTACGCGCACAAGCTGGGGCTGCCGGATGATGCGCTGCAGTTCCGCGCCGACCATCAGGCGCTGGTCTGCACCATCGAGGAAGTCGCCGATGAACGGCCCAAGCCGCAACGCGACTTCGGTGTGGCGGCGGCCCTGGATCGGCTTGGGCGCTCGGTACACGCCATCGCCGACAACGTGGTGGTATTGGTCAACTTCCTGGGTGAGAACCTGGCCAAGATGGCGCGGCTGGTGCGCCAACCCCGCCGTTTCCGGCTCACCGCTGCGGTCAACCAGATGGAAGAGGTTGGTCTGAACGCAGTGCCGCTGGTAGCCCTGCTGTCGTATCTGGTGGGCGCGGTGATCGCCTTCCTCGGCTCCACCATCCTGCGCGACTTCGGCGCCGAGATTTATGTAGTGGAGCTGGTCTCGATTGCGTTCCTGCGCGAGTTCGCGGTGCTGCTCACCGCCATCGTATTGGCTGGCCGCACCGCCAGCGCCTTCACCGCACAGATCGGTGCGATGAAGGCGCGCGAGGAAATCGATGCCATCCAGACCCTGGGCCTGGATCCTATCGACCTGCTGGTGCTGCCACGCGTGGTCGCGCTGCTGATCATGTTGCCGCTGCTGACCTTCGTGGCGATGATCGCCGGCCTGGCCGGTGGCGTTACCGTGGGCGCCTTCGACCTTGGCATCCCGCCACAGATGTATCTGGCGCGCATGCACGACACCATCGAGGTGCGGCATATGCTGGTTGGCCTGTCCAAGGCACCGGTGTTCGCGCTGATCATCGCACTGATCGGCTGCCTGGAAGGCCTGAAGGTGGAAGGCACGGCGCAATCCGTTGGCGAACGCACGACATCCAGCGTGGTACAGACGATTTCGCTGGTCATCATCCTCGACGCGCTGGCCGCGTTGTGGTTCATGCATATGGGCTGGTGAGGCGATGAGCACGATGGAAGACGCCAACATCGACGACGCCAACCTGGCCATTCGCGTACGCGGGTTGGTCAATCGCTTCGGCAGCCAGACCGTGCACGACGGCCTGGATCTGGACGTACGCCGTGGCGAGATCCTCGGCGTGGTCGGCGGCTCGGGCACCGGCAAATCGGTATTGATGCGCTCCATCCTCGGCCTGCGCTCGCCCGATGCCGGGCAGATCGAAGTACTGGGCGTGGATGCGCGCTCAAACAATCCCGCCGACCGTCTGCGGATCGAACGCAATACCGGCGTGCTGTTCCAGGACGGCGCCCTGTTCTCCTCGCTGACGGTCGGCGAGAACGTGCAGGTGCCACTGAAGGAGCACCACCAAGAACTCAGCGAGCGCTGGCACTACGAGCTGGCTTTGTTGAAAGTGAAGCTGGCCGGCCTGCCCGCCGACGCCATCAACAAACTGCCCTCGCAGCTCTCCGGCGGCATGCGCAAACGCGCCGGGCTTGCCCGTGCGCTGGCTCTGGATCCGCCCTTGCTGTTCCTGGACGAACCCACCGCCGGCCTCGACCCGATTGGTGCGGCCGCGTTCGACCGCCTGATCAAGACCCTGCAGGAAGCCCTGGGCCTGACCGTATTCCTGATCACCCACGATCTGGACACGCTCTACGCCATCTGTGACCGCGTCGCGGTGCTGGCCGACAACAAGGTCATCGCCAACGCACCCTTGCCCGAAATCGAACAACTCGACCATCCGTGGATACGCGAGTACTTCCACGGCCCCCGCGCCCGCGCTGCGCGCGGCCTCCAGCACGAGCCCGCTTGATATGGAAACCAAAGCCAACTACGTCCTGATCGGTGCCTTCACCCTGCTCATCGGCGTTGCCCTGCTCGCCTTTGGACTATGGGCAGCCAAATATTCCTCCGACCGCACCTGGCAGGAATACCAGGTGGTGTTCACCGAGGCGGTGACCGGTTTGTCGGTGGGCAGCCCGGTGCAATACAACGGCATCGCGGTGGGCTCGATCACCCAGCTGACCCTGGCCCCGGACGACCCGCGCAAGGTGGTGGCCAAGTTGCGGCTCAACTCCACCACCCCGGTCAAGACCGATACCCGCGCCAAGCTGGCCATTACCAGCCTGACCGGGCCATCGATCATCCAGCTCAGCGGCGGTACGCCGCAGGCCGCCGCCCTCACTGCGGTGAGCAAGGAGCCGGTACCGACCATCGCCACCATGCCGTCGGCCTTGCAGAACATCACCGACGTGGCCAACCGCGTGGTCGAGCGCATGGACGAACTGCTCAGCGACGACAACGTCAGCAAGATCACCGCCACCCTGGCCCACCTGGAAACCATCAGCGGCGGCCTGGCCGACCGCGACCAAGGCACCCAGGCCTTGCTGGTGGAAGCCCGCGATGCAGCGCGCAACCTCAACGTCACTCTCGGTTCGGCCAACGGCGCCATCAAGAACCTGGACGAGAACGTGCTGCGGGAACTGCCGGCGACGATGGACAAGCTTGATACCAGCCTGGCCAAGCTCGATTCGGCGGCCGGCAATGCGGACGCCATCCTTGGCGAGAATCGCGCGGCCATCAACAGCTTCGCCAATGACGGCCTGGCCCAGCTCGGCCCGACCTTGACCGAACTGCGCGGCCTGATCCGCGACCTGCGCCGGGTCAGTGACCGGCTGGAGAACAACCCGGCGCGCTACCTGCTCGGTCGCGACGCCCCGAAGGAGTTCGAACCCAAATGAAGCACACTTTCCTGATCAAGCTGCTCGCCCCAGCCTGCCTGCTGGCCTTGGCCGGCTGCTCGGCACTGGCCGGCGGCGACCGCCAGTCCACCACCATCTATGCGCCGCAGGTGCGGGTGCAGGCCGATCCGGCATGGCCCCAGGTCAGCTGGCAGCTGGCCATCGCCAAACCCAGCGCCGCGCGCATGGTCGACAGCCCGCGCATCAGCGTGCGGCCGACGCCGGGTGAGCTGGAGGTCTATCGCGGTGCCACCTGGTCGCAGCCGGCCACCGACATCCTGGAGGACACCCTGCTGCGTGGCTTCGAGGACTCCGGAAAGATCGATGCGGTTGCGCGCATCGCCACCGGCATCCGCTCGGACTACAAGCTGACCACCGACCTGCGCCGCTTCGAATCGGACTACCGTGGCGGCGACCTGCCGGCGGCCACCATCGAGCTCAACGCCAAACTCATCCACAGCCTGGACCAGCGCGTGGTTGCGGCACGCACCTTCGTCGTCGCCGAACCAGCCACCAGCACCGAGATCAGCAGCGTCGCTGCCGCGTTCGAAACCGCGTTGAACAAGACCACCACCGACCTGATCGGCTGGACCCTGCTCAGCGGCCAGCGCGACGCGGCACAGCTGCGATCTGGCGGAAAGTAAGATTGATGCGCTCGCCCGACACCCGCGCGGTCTTGGGCAGCGCATGCTGGTAGTCGCGCTGGCACTGCCCGCGCATCAGCAGCAGATCGCCGTGACCGAGCAGGTATTCGAACTTCTGCGCAGGATCGTCCCGACGCCGCAGTAGAAAGCGCCGCGGTGCCCCAAGGCTCAGCGAGGCGATCAACGGCGTCGGCCCCAGTTCAGGCTCGTCATCACTATGCCAGCCCATGCTGTCGCGGCCATCGCGGTAACGATTGAGGAGCACGCTGTTGAAGCGCGCATCACAGGTCTGTTGCAGCAGATCGCGTATTTCCTGCACAGCCGGCGCCCATGGGTGCGGAAGGAAGTCCGCGCCCGAATAGCGGTAACGCGCATCAGCATCGCCCATCCAGCAACTCAGCCGCGGCGAATCCAACCAGCGCCCGAACATGCGGATGCGGTGGATTTCCCATGCAACCTGCGCATGCAGGACAGACAACAAGGCGTCGGCTTGGTTCCCGGCCAGCCATGTCGGCAGGTGCTGTACCACCGTTGCTCGTGACCCGCCCATGGCAGGAAAGCAGACACCGGTTTGCTCGATCATGCCGCTGCCCTCAGAATCAGCCGTTGCACGCAGGTTCCTGCTGCCGTGCGTTCATCAACGATAGTGCCATGACCTCCCCTCTGCATCGCCACATTGTCCTGCAACGCTGGCGTCTGTCGCGCAACATCGCGCTGGCCACCGGCCTGCTGCGCAGCATTTTCACCCGCGGCGTAGGCGGCACCATCGCGTCCATCCGCCGTCGCGTGCAGCCCGTGGCGGATGCCGCGCTAGCCGCACCGACGACGCCCTCCACCCGCACGGGGAAGCTGCTGCTGTTCATCGATGCTGCCACTCCAACCCCCAGCCGCGACTCAGGCTCGGTACGCGCATTGGCACTGCTGCGGCTCTGCCGCGAACTCGGCTGGTCAGTGGCGTTCATGCCAGACAACAACCAGCTGACAAGCGAGTCGGCAGCGCTGCTGGAAACGCTGGGGGTTGAATTGATCGGCACACCCGGCCAACCGCGCCTGGATCGCTGGCTGCAGCACAACGGCAATCAGGTGAATGCTGTTTTCCTGTGCCGACATCACGTTGCTCGTCGCCATCTGCAACTACTGCGCGCCTTCACTGCGGCACCGATCATCTTCGACACGGTTGACCTGCACCACGTCCGCCTGCAACGCGCCGCAGCGCTTCAGAACGACCAGGCATTGCTTCGCGTCGCCCAGCAGGTGCGGGCCGAAGAGTTCGCCTTGATCGCCGCCAGCGATGCCACCACCGTGGTCAGCCACGCGGAGCTGGACTATCTGCGCGCCAATGGCGTGGACACCCCCGTGTCCGTGCTGTCCAACGTGCATGACGTAGCCGTTGCCGAACGCAACTTTGCCGACACCTCCGGACTGTTGTTTGTCGGCGGCTACCAACACCACCCAAACCAGGAAGCCATTGCCTGGTTGTTGACCGATATCATGCCGCTGCTACGACAGCAGCTGCCGGGCGTGGTATTGCATCTGGTCGGCGAGATTCCACCGCCGGAAGCACAACGCCTGCGCGCCGACGATGTGGTCGTGCACGGCCACGTGCCCGCAGTAGAGCCTTTCCTGCAACACAGCCGAATCAACCTCGCGCCGTTGCGTAGTGGTGCCGGGGTCAAGGGCAAGATCAACCAAGCCATGAGCCACGGCCTGCCAGTAGTGGCCACCGGCATTGCCGCCGAAGGCATGTTCCTGCGCCACGATGACAATGCCTTGATTGCCGACAACGCCGAAGACTACGCAGCGCAGGTGGTCCGCCTCTATCAGGACGCCGCGCTGTGGCAACGCCTGTCTGCCAACGGCTACCGCAACATCGAAGATCACTTTTCATCTGCACTGGCACGCGAAACGCTGCAGACGCTACTACCCGCATACTGACGATTGGCGGTAAGTACCGCCAATCGTCTCATCCACACGACTCAGCGCCGGAACGGCACGCCGGTCTTTTCCTTCAGCTCTTCATCGCTGACACCCGGCGCGGCTTCCACCAGCACCAGCCCCTCAGCGGTCACATCGAAGATCGCCAGATCGGTGATGATGCGGTCGACCACGGCAACGCCGGTCAGCGGCAGGGTGCAATCCGGCAGGATCTTGTGCTCGCCATTCTTGGCGGTGTGCTCCATCAGGACCACCACGCGCTGCACGCCGGCGACAAGATCCATCGCGCCACCCATGCCCTTGACCATCTTGCCCGGCACCATCCAGTTGGCCAGATCGCCCTTGTCGGTGACCTGCATCGCGCCAAGGATGGCAAGGTTGATGTGGCCACCGCGGATCATCGCAAACGAATCGTGGCTACCGAAGTAACTGGCGCCAGCACGCGCGGTGACGGTCTGCTTGCCTGCATTGATCAGGTCAGCATCTACCTCAGCTTCGGTCGGGAACGGGCCAATGCCTAGCAGGCCGTTTTCGGACTGCAGCCACACATCCACGCCGTCGGGGATGTGATTGGCCACCAGGGTCGGCAGGCCGATACCCAGGTTCACGTAGGCACCATCGGCCAGCTCGCGCGCGGCGCGCTGTGCCATTTCATCACGGGTCCAGGCCATCTCAGTTCCCCTCCTGACGCACGGTGCGCTGTTCGATGCGCTTTTCCGGCGTTGCGTTCAATACGATGCGATCAACGTAGATGCCCGGCAGGTGCACCTGGTCCGGGTCGATGGCGCCCACCGCGACGATTTCTTCCACTTCGACCACGCAGACCTTGCCGGCCATGGCGCAGGCCGGGTTGAAGTTGCGCGCGGTCTTGCGGAACAGCAGGTTGCCGGCTTCGTCGGCCTTCCATGCCTTGACCAACGACACATCGGCCTTCAGCGCGGTTTCCAGCACGTAGTGCTTGCCGTCGATCTCGCGGGTTTCCTTGCCTTCGGCGACGATGGTGCCGTAGCCCGTGGCGGTGAAGAACGCCGGGATGCCAGCACCGCCGGCGCGCAGGCGCTCGGCCAGGGTACCTTGCGGGTTGAACTCCAGTTCCAGCTCGCCGGCCAGGTACTGGCGTTCGAATTCCTTGTTCTCGCCCACGTAGGACGAAATCATCTTCTTGATCTGCCGGGTTTCCAGCAACTGGCCCAAGCCGAAGCCATCCACACCGGCGTTGTTGGAGATCGCGGTCAAGCCCTTGACCCCGCTGTCGCGTAGCGCGGCAATCAGTGCCTCGGGGATGCCGCACAGGCCAAAGCCACCCACGGCAAGGGTTTGCCCATCGGCCACGATGCCGGCCAGGGCCTCGGCGGCGCTGGCAAAAACCTTGCCACGCTGCCGGGTCGGGGAGAGATCGCTCATCGCATCACACTCACAGTGCTGAAGATGCCCATATTCTAGCCATACCGCAGGGGCAACCCCCTTGGACCTTCGGCCAGCGCGTTTTGCGCACCGTGGAACTTCCATCCAGCGTACAGACAGCCTGCGAGCGCGCAGCCGACTAAACTAGGCAATCTTTCACCCAGCAGGATGCATGCATGCCCCTCCCCGCGTTCAAAGCCTACGACATTCGCGGCCGTGTGCCTGAAGAGCTCAACGAAGACATGGCGCGCAAGATCGGCAAGGCATTGGCTGCCGAGCTCGGCGCCGGTCCGGTGGTACTGGGCCATGACGTACGCCTGACCAGTCCTGCGTTGCAGGATGCGCTGGCTGCCGGCTTGCGCGGGGAAGGCCGGGAAGTCATCGACATCGGCTTGTGCGGCACCGAGGAGGTCTATTTCCAGACCGGCCACCTGCATGCAGCCGGCGGAGTGATGGTCACCGCCAGCCACAACCCGATGGACTACAACGGCATGAAGCTGGTGCGCGAACAAGCGCGCCCGATCAGCTCGGACACCGGCCTGTTCAGCATTTCAGACACGGTGGCCGCCGATACCTCACAGCCGCAGCCTGCATGTGCGGGCCAGACCGCACAGCATGACAAGTCTGCTTACATCCAGCACCTGCTCAGCTATATCGACGCCAGCCAGCTCAAGCCCTTGAAGCTGGTAGTCAATGCAGGCAACGGCGGTGCCGGTGCCATCGTCGACCTGCTGGCGCCGCACCTGCCGCTGGAATTCGTGCGGATTTGCCACGAGCCCGATGGCAGCTTCCCCAATGGCATCCCCAACCCCTTGTTGCCGGAGAATCGCGACGTCACCGCCACGGCGGTGCGCGAACACGCTGCCGACTTCGGTATCGCCTGGGATGGTGACTTCGACCGCTGCTTCTTCTTCGACCACAATGGCCGCTTCATCGAAGGCTATTACCTGGTCGGCCTGTTGGCCCAGGCAATTCTCGCCCGCAACCCCGGCGGCAAGATCATCCACGACCCGCGCCTGACCTGGAACACGGTCGAGATGGTGGAAGCCGCCGGCGGTGTGCCGGTGCTGTGCAAGAGCGGCCATGCCTTCATCAAGGAAAAGATGCGCGCGGAAAACGCCGTCTACGGTGGCGAGATGAGCGCACACCACTACTTCCGAGAGTTCGCTTATGCCGATTCGGGAATGATCCCATGGCTGTTGATTGCCTCGCAGGTCTCCAGCAGCGGCTTGTCGCTGGCCGAGCTGGTCGAAGACCGCATGGCGCGCTTCCCATGCAGTGGCGAAATCAACTTCAAGGTTGCCGACGCCAAAGCTGCCGTTGCGCGGGTAATGGCGCACTTCGCCGCGCAATCGCCTGCACTGGATCACACCGATGGTATCAGCGCCGACTTTGGCAGCTGGCGCTTCAATCTGCGCAGCTCCAACACCGAGCCGCTGCTGCGATTGAATGTTGAAACCCGAGGTGATGCCCCATTGCTGGCTGAGCGCACCGCCGAAATTTCCACCTTGATCACCGCCTGAGAACCTTCATGAGCCAGATCCTGCCCGTCATTCTTTCCGGTGGCTCCGGCACGCGCCTGTGGCCGCTGTCGCGCGAAGCCTACCCCAAGCAATTCCTGCAGTTGGCCGGCGAGCACAGCATGCTGCAGTCCACCTGGCTGCGGGTGGCTGATGTCGCCACCCAGGCCCCTATTGTCGTGGCCAATGAAGCGCACCGTTTCGTCGCCGCCGAGCAGTTGCAGCAGGTGGGTACCACGCCGTCGGCCATCCTGCTGGAGCCGGTTGGCCGCAACACTGCCCCGGCCATCGCTGCGGCTGCTTTGGAGGCTTGCCGCGACGGCGCAGACCCACTGCTACTGGTACTGCCCTCGGATCATCTGATTCGTGATGTTGCGCATTTCCACCGCGCGATCCTGGAAGCTGCCGATATCGCCGAGCAGGGCAAGCTGGTCACCTTCGGCATCCAGCCGACCGCCCCGGAAACCGGCTACGGTTATATCAAGGCCGTCGCCGGTGAAGGCGCGCGGGCCATCGAGCGCTTCGTCGAGAAGCCCGACCTTGCAACCGCTCAGAACTACGTCGCCTCCGGCGAGTACTACTGGAACAGCGGGATGTTCCTGTTCCGCGCCTCACGCTACCTGCATGAGCTGGAACGCCTGCAGCCGCAGATTCTCGCTGCCTGCCGTACCTCATGGGAAAAGGCACGACGTGATGCCGACTTCATCCGCCTGGATGCAGAAGCGTTCAAGACCAGTCCGTCCGATTCCATCGACTACGCGGTGATGGAAAAGACCGCTGATGCGGCCGTTGTTCCGCTGGACGCAGGCTGGAGTGATGTCGGCTCCTGGACCGCCCTGCGGGATGTCTCCGAACAGGATGCAAACGGCAACGCGCACCGCGGCGATGTCATTGCCATCGATTGCCATGACACCTTCGCTTATGGCGAACGCCTGATCGCAATGGTCGGTCTGGATGACGTGATCGTGGTCGAGACCGACGATGCGGTACTGGTCGGCAAGTCCGATCGCATGCAGGAAGTGAAGGACGTTGTGGCACGCCTGAAGGCGGATGGTCGCAGTGAAGCCACCTGGCACCGCAAGGTTTACCGCCCGTGGGGTGCCTATGACTCCATCGATCACGGCGACCGTTTCCAGGTCAAGCGCATCACCGTCAAACCCGGCGGCACCTTGAGCCTGCAGATGCACCACCACCGTGCCGAGCACTGGATCGTGGTCAGTGGCACGGCCGAGGTCACCCGTGGCGATGAAGTGCTGCTGCTTACCGAGAACCAGAGCACCTACATCCCGCTGGGCGTCACCCACCGCCTGCGCAATCCGGGCAAGCTCCCACTGGAACTGATCGAGGTGCAGTCCGGCAGCTACCTGGGCGAGGACGATATCGTGCGCTTCGAGGATACTTACGGACGAGCTTGATCGACTACTCCGGGAGGGGTATGGCGAGCACGCAACAGCCCCTTGCACCTGACGCATTTGTGTTTCCCAATCGTTCACCTATCATATCGCCCTCAAACAAACAGCCAGAGGACGATAACGGATGAACAAGACTGGCACCCTCCAATCCCTCCAGGCGCTGAGAGGCGTCGGAGCGGTTGCCGTTGTCATTTACCACGCGCTGTCGATGCACCCGTTCCTGAATTTTCGAGCAGGTGCGGCAGGTGTTGACCTGTTCTTCGTCATCAGTGGCATCGTCATGTGTCTGTCCCTACGGCCCGAAACGACCGCTCTGGATTTCATGAAGCGTAGGGTGATTCGCGTCGTACCGATGTACTGGATCGCAACCACGTTGGCTGCGGCCTACTTCTATATCCGTTACCCGGACATCCCCCCTTCAACCACGCACATTGCGCGGTCCTATATGTTCGCCCCCCCACCCGAGGGCTTCGGAATGCCCGTCCTGTACCCAGGGTGGACGTTGAACTTCGAGATGTTCTTCTACGCGATCCTTTCTTTGCTGCTTTTGACCAAACGCATGGTGGTTCCGCTGGCGATCTGCCTGTTGGCTGCACTCAGTAGTATCGGAAGCGTCATCCCTCTACTCGTCAAGGCCTACTACTTCAATCCAATCATCTTGGAATTCGCAGCAGGCATGTTGGTCGGCTTGGCAATCAAGTCGGGCTATCGACCAAACAGGACGGAAGGTTGCATCTACCTGCTAACCGCTCTTGTTCTAATCGTGGTGCACAACCACTATCGATCAGAAGGCGTTCTCCCGTGGGCGCTTCCGAGCATCCTGCTGATTCTGGGTGCACTTGCATTTGAAACGTCACTGATCGTCACGAATCGCTTCACCCAGTTGATTGGAGAGGCCAGCTACTCGATCTACCTCTTCCATGCGCTGGCAATCTGGCTCACCACTTGGATCTGGAGAAGCACGCCGCAGGTCGGCGCCGTCCTGTTTGCAGTGGCGCTCTCGGTCGCAGCAGGCGTGATCGCATATCTTTTCATCGAAAAGCCGTTGCTCAATCTGATGCTTGGCCGCAGGAAAGTCGCCCACCCACCCATGAGCAGCACTACCTGAGCATAGACTGCCGGCTCGCGGCAGGGAACATGTGTGAATCAGCCACCACCCCCTCCGCTCACGAAGATGCTGCTGGGCCCGGCACAGCCAGTTCCAGCAGCACCTGCTTCAAGCCGTCCCGCCAAGCGGGCAACACGATGCCGAAATCTCGGCGCAGCTTGCGATTATCCAGCACCGACCACGATGGCCGCTTGGCTGGAGTTGGGTAGTCCGCACTAGAAATCGCCTCGACCATCGGCGTATCTGCCATCAACCCCGCAGCCAACGCTTCGGCAAATATCGCCTCGGCAAAGCCATGCCAACTGGTCTGCCCCGAAGCTGTCAGGTGCCAGGTACCGGACAGCCTGCCCGGATGCCGTAGAGCTTTCAGGGTGATTTCGGCAATCAAAGTTGCACTGGTTGGCGTGCCGATCTGATCAGCAACCACGCGTAGCGCACCACGCTCGGCCCCAAGCCGCAGCATCGTGCGCAGGAAATTCCGGCCATGCGAGGCGTACACCCACGCGGTACGGAAGATCAAATGCCGGCCACCGGCTGCGCGCACAGCGTCCTCGCCGTCCCGCTTGCTGATGCCGTAGACACCTAGCGGTGCGGTCGTCCCGTCCTCACGATACGGTGCCCTGCCTTGCCCATCGAATACGTAGTCGGTGGAGTAATGCACCATCGGTACATCGTGTGAAGCGCACCAGCGTGCGATCACTCCCGGAGCCCGTGCATTGGCGGCAAACGCAGCTTCCGGTTCCAGCTCCGCACGATCCACGTCGGTATAGGCAGCCGCGTTGATCACCACGTCGGGGCAAACACGGTCGAGGAAAGCCGTCAGATGCTCCGGCTGGGCGAAATCGGCCGTTTCGCAATCACATCCATCGGGCAGACGACCACTGCGCGTGGTCGCCACAACGTCATCCACGCCGTGCAATGCACGCAGCAACTCCTGGCCGACCTGGCCGTTGCCACCGAACACCAGCACGGTCATGGGACGTAAACCGGAAGTAGATCTTCGCGGATATCCCTCAGAAAGGGCGCGACCTCATCCTTGCCGGACAGGGTCGGGGCGCTGATCGGCCAGTCCACGGCGATATCGGCATCGTTCCAACGCACGCCTGCGTCGAATTCCTTTAGGTACACCTCGGTACACAGGTAGCTGAACACTGCATGTTCGGACAACACGGCGAAGCCATGTGCGAATCCCTCCGGGATCCAGAGCTGGCGCTTGTTTTCAGCACTCAGCACCACGGCATCCCATTGGCCGAAGGTGGGTGAACCAAGGCGGATATCCACCGCCACGTCGTAGACCTCGCCTTCCAGCACGCTGACCAGCTTGCCCTGCGGGCGCGGCCACTGATAATGCAGCCCGCGCAGCACGCCCTTGCTGGAGGAGGAGACATTGCCCTGTACGAACCGGTCCGGCAATCCATGTGCCTTGAAACGCTCTGCATTCCAAGTTTCGAAGAAGAAGCCGCGCTCATCACCGAATACCGTCGGCTCGATGACCACACAGCCGGGCAACTTGGTTTCAATCACTTTCATGGAACAATACCCCGTTGCAGCAGCTTCTGCAGATACTGGCCATATCCATTCTTCAATAGTGGGGCGGCCAGTTCCTCGAGCTGTTCCGCACTGATCCAGCCTTGCCCGAAGGCGATCTCTTCCGGACAGCACACCTGCAGACCCTGCCGTGTCTGCAAGGTTTCGATGAAATTGGAGGCCTCCAGCAAGGACGCATGGGTACCGGTATCCAGCCAGGCATAGCCGCGACCAAGCGGCTCAAGGTGCAGATCGCCTTCGTCGAGATAACGCTGATTGAGGTCGGTGATCTCCAGCTCACCACGTATCGAGGGCTGGAGTTCTGCGGCGTAGTCACCTGCCTTGCCGTCGTAGAAGTACAGGCCGGTAACCGCATAGTTGGAGCGCGGCTGCGTGGGTTTTTCGACCAACCCAACAACCTTGCCATCTTTGTCGAACTCGGCCACGCCGTAACGCTCCGGGTCATTGACCCAGTAGCCGAACACCGTGGCGCCCTGCGCACGTGCATCCGCGCGCCGCAACATCTCCCGCAGGCCGGTGCCGTGGAAGATATTGTCACCAAGGACCAGGCAACTGGGCTGCCCGGCGACGAATTCACGACCGATCACGTAGGCCTGGGCCAATCCGTCAGGACTCGGCTGCACCGCGTACCGGATGTCCATGCCCCACTGGGAGCCATCGCCGAGCAGGCTGCGGAACAAGGCCTGCTCATGCGGCGTGTTGATCACCAACACCTCGCGGATGCCAGTCATCATCAGCACGCTCAACGGGTAATAGATCATCGGCTTGTCATAGACCGGCAGTAGCTGCTTGCTAGTACCCTGCGTGATCGGATATAGCCGTGTTCCTGACCCACCGGCCAAGATGATGCCCTTACGCTGACTCATGTCATGCCACCTCGCCGCAGCCAATTCGCTGCAGACGATAGCTGCCGTCCAGCACGCCGTTCACCCATGCCTGATTGGCCAGAAACCAGTCAACAGTGAGGGCGATGCCCTCCTCGAAGGAATGGCGCGGCTCCCAGCCCAGCTCATCCTTCAACTTGGAGGCATCAATCGCATAGCGACGGTCATGTCCAGGGCGATCAACCACGTGGGTGATCTGGCTGCTACGCGGTGTGCCATCCGCGCGCGGATGACGCTCATCAAGCAATTCACAGATTGCCTGCACCACCTCGATGTTCTGCCGCTCCGCGTTGCCGCCCACGTTATACGTCTCCCCGACCCGCCCTTTGGCCAGCACCGTACGGATCGCCTCACAGTGATCGGAAACGAACAGCCAATCCCGCACCTGCATGCCATCGCCATATACCGGCAGCGACTCACCGGCCAATGCCTTGGTGATCACCAAGGGAATGAGCTTCTCCGGGAAATGATACGGGCCGTAGTTGTTTGAGCAGTTGGTGGTCAGCACCGGCAGCCCATAGGTATGGTGGAAAGCTCGCACCAGATGATCGGATGCGGCCTTCGACGCCGAGTACGGAGAGTTGGGGGCATACGCAGTGATCTCGGAGAATTTTCCAGTCTCGCCCAACGTGCCATAGACCTCGTCGGTAGAAACGTGCAGCAATCGGAACGCCGCGGCCTTGTCTGCCGGGAGTGCCTTCCAGTAGTCACGCACCGCCTCCAGCAAACCAAGGGTGCCGACCACATTGGTTTGGATGAACGCTGCCGGTCCGTCAATGGAGCGGTCGACGTGGCTTTCCGCCGCAAAATTCAACACCGCATCCGGTTGATGCTCAGTCAGCAACCGCATCAGCAGCGCACGATCTCCGATGTCGCCCTGCACGAAGACATGATCGGGAACACCCTCAAGACTCGCAAGAGTGCTCAGATTGCCTGCATAGGTCAGCAGATCAAGGTTGATGACCTTGATACCACGTGCAACGGCCTCGAGGACAAAATTGCCGCCGATGAAACCGGCACCGCCGGTGACGAGCCATGTGGACACCATCCGTTCTCCAGATTCAGGGATTGCACATCCGGGTCCGGCTGCGCTTTCAGAACGTAGAGAATACCTTTCCCGGGTCAACCGGTGCATGACCCCGACATGCCCGCAGGCCGCCAGCAACAGTTTTTCCGCCATTGTAAGGATCAATTACCCCCCGATCCTCTAGGAGCAGTGATAGATAGTCCCAAGGAGCACCATCCCCGACGGCAACTATTGAGCCAGCGCGTGAGCTGCCGCAGCCTCGGCAACAGCCTGAGCGCCCCACCGATCGCAGAACAGCGCGAGAAAGGAAACCATCCACAGACAACCCACTCCAACCCGAGAGGCCCGTCAACATCGCTAAAGGGCCAATACACCTAGCCAGCCGGGGCGAAGCTGGCCGCCCCCCTCTCTATCCTCATTGCGGCAAGTCGCTGGGATGCCAGCACATCCAATCCAGGTCTAGGGAACGCGGGGCTCCGCCTGCAGCAAGCATCCACTTCAGAATCTTGGCATCCTCACCGCCCCTGCCGAACAAACCCGCGCGCAAGCCGGCCTCTCGCTGGAAACACAGAAATCTGGACAGGACCGCGGCAGCATGCCCAGTGGCTGCTAGGTTGCGGCCAGATTCAGGCCGTTGTGTTGAGCATCATCGCGCCCCTACGGCTAGCCCAGACGGCGGCAACACGTTCAAACAAAGCTTCGTTGCATACGATCCACGGCAGGAGCACGTTCCTGCGGGCAACGAAGGACGAGAGATGGGTCGCCTACGCGTGCAAAGCACGACACCAAAGAATGGCGTATGGGCGGCATGACGAACGAATCACAGGCCATGCCCATGTCGATCGCGGTACCAACAGCTATACTTTGCCGCGAATTCAGGCTTCCCGATTCGAGTCTGAAGCATACAAAAACCCGGCGGCTATCGAATGCAACGAACTGACCACGCACTTTGCGTAGACTTGGATGGCACACTGCTGCGATCAGACCTGCTGTATGAGTCCCTGCTGACGCTGTTAGCAAGCAACCCCCTGTATCTCTTCCTTCTGCCGTTCTGGCTGCTCCGCGGCAAGGCTGCGCTCAAGCGCGAGATCGCCTCCCGGGTGTCACTTTCAATCGAGCATCTGCCGTACGACCCGCGTGTGCTGGAAGCGCTGCAGACGACGCAACAGCGCCCCCGGGTCCTCTGTTCGGCCTCGGACAAAGAGCTTGTTGATGCCATCGCCACCCATCTTGGTGTGTTCGACGAAGTCATGGCCAGCGATGGACGGCTCAATCTGGCCGGACACCACAAGGCCGAAGCACTTAATTCGCGCTTTGGCACCGGTCAGTACGACTATATGGGAAACGCAAGCGTGGACCTGCAGGTATGGAAGCACGCGGCAGGCGCCTACGTAGTCAATGCGGGGACTGGCTTGGCGACGGCAGCATCCGGCGTCACCAGCGTCCTCACACATTGGCCGGCATACGGCGGCGGGCTTCGCGCCTGGATCAAGGCACTGCGCATTTATCAATGGGCCAAGAATCTCTTGGTCTTGGTACCACTGCTGACCGCCCACCGGTTCTTCGACCTTCCTTCGGTGCTGGATGCGGCGACCGCCTTCGTCGCGTTCGGGCTGTGCGCATCGGGCGTTTACCTGCTCAATGACCTGCTCGACCTGGCTCCGGATCGGCAGCACGCGCGCAAGCGCAAGCGTCCTTTTGCTGCCGGCGATCTACCGCTGCTGCACGGTCTACTGGCGGCACCATTGTTGACCCTGGCCGGGTTTGCGCTGGCACTATGGACCAGTCCCGCCTTTGCCTTGGTGCTGCTGGTCTACTACATCACGACCCTTGCCTATTCATTTGTGCTCAAGCGTATCGTGATGATCGACGTGGTAACGCTCGCTGCGCTCTACACCATCCGTATCATCGGCGGCGCGGTAGCCATCAGCGCAGACCTGTCATTCTGGCTACTGGCCTTCTCCATGTTTATTTTCCTGAGCCTTGCATTGGTCAAGCGCTACACTGAGCTTGCCTCGATGGCCAATTCCGGCAAGCAGAAGGTCGCAGGCCGCGGCTACGATGTATCCGACCTACCCTTGATCCAGTCGCTGGGTGCGGCAGCCGGCTACATAGGCATCATGATCTTTGCCCTCTACATCAATAGCCCGGACAGCCTGGAGCTATATCACAACCCTCGTATTCTCTGGCTGTTGTGCCCGGTCCTGCTGTACTGGATCAGCCGTGTCTGGATCATCGCACATCGCGGCGACATGCACGACGATCCGATCGTGTTTGCTGCACGCGATCACGTCAGTCGGATCGTTGCACTGATATCGATCCTCATTGTCGCCGCCGCCACGATCACATAGTGATCGAAATCCGCAGGCCTCACCTAGCCGTCAACAGAACACTACCGGACACGACGCATGTACCTGGCCTACATCCCTGCCATCCTACTGTCAGTCGCTCTGAACGCAACGGCGCAGATCCTACTTCGGCAAGGCATGCCGACAGTGGCGTTGATCACTGGAGAAGGACTGCTGTCGCTCGCGGCAAGCGGAATCAGGATCGTGTTCAATCCATGGGTTTTCTCTGGCCTCTTCTGTTTCGCAGCCAGCCTTGTGCTCTGGATGTATGTCCTGTCCAAGGTAGAGGTCAGTTTCGCTTACCCTTTCAACAGCATTGGCTACGTAATCGTTGTAGCCGCCGCTTACTTCTTCTTTCGTGAACCGATCAGCGCCATGAAAATCGCAGGCATCGGCCTTATCTGCCTCGGCGTCTTCTTGGTTACCAGGAGCTGAGGTACCACCCCCCCGGAATCGGCATCCTGATGCTCCCTCCGGCCATATTTCGACGCCTCGCCATGCCTGTGGGTAATACGCGCCACCCACGGGACGGAGTCAACTTCTCATGGGTCGCAGCAGCGATTGACGCGCAACCCACCAATCCAGGGGACCACACCTACCATGCAGAACCAGAACGCTGCCGCCGACACTGACTTGGTCATGGGCATCGATGCGCGGAGATTGGCCGCCAGCATCGTTGCGTTGATCGTGACGATAGCGGGCGCCAAGGCAGTCGCTGCTTATTTCGACACCCCGATCATGGTGTTCCTGCTGCCGATGGCGGTCGCAGTCGGACTTTGCCTATGCAAACCGGAGCGCCGCTGGGTGTCCCCCGCCGTGACAGCCATCGCCTTGCTCCTCGTCACAGCACTGCTCTCCAACGTGGTTCCCGATCCAACCTGGGACGGGAACATGTACCACAAGGTGGCAATGGTCGCTCTACACGACGGCTGGAATCCATGGCGCTTTCCTGAACTCGGAGACTGGATGAAAGGGCAGCACACCCTTGAGTACAGCAACGCGGTATGGGACAGCAATATCGCCGACTCCTGGATCAGCCATTACCCCAACGTATCCTGGTTGTTCGGCGCCGCTATGCTGGACTATGGGTTCGGCTGGGAATCGGCCAAGGCGATCAGCCTCCTGCTGGCGATCGCTACGGTTTTTTACGGAGCCTCAGTGTTCCGTCAATGGATCGCATCGCGTTGGAAGTACGCCCTCCTGACTGCCGGCATCGTGCTGTGCCAACCCCTGCTGGCGCAGGTGGCGACAAACTATGTCGACGGCATGACCTATGGGCTCTGCGCCTTGATCCTTCTTGCGCTGCTCGATCGCAACCGTGGCCCCATCGTCAGAACCCTGGTCTGGTGCAGCCTGATCCTACTGGCCGGCCTAAAGTTCACCGGGGCGTTGTATGGAGCACTATTCGCGATCCCCTTTGTCATCCTGTTCCGCCCACGCATCCGCGAAATCGCACTTTGGGGGACTATTGGCCTCTGCCTGCTATCACACCCATATCTGAATCACGTCGTATCAGGACTACCCGTTGGCTATCCGGTTACCTCCGGTGATCAGATCCTGGCCGGGCAGGTCGAAAAGGAAATGCTTGCTCAATCGCGGCCACAGGCACTGGTAACGTCTATTCTCTCAAAGTCGTCCAACGGCCTTGAAATACCTGACATGAAGATTCCAGGCACGATCCATGCCGGCGAGATTCTCATTTCGGGATCCCCGGACACCCGATATTCCGGATTCGGCCCACTGTTCTCACTCGCGATACTGCTGGGGTTGATCAGCTGTTTAGCTGCAACAATCGAAGCTTGGCGCCATGGCAACCAACGCAATACGTGGGTGCTACTTGCATGCATCGGTTTCGTAATGCTGCTGACACTTATCCACTCAGCGCCTTGGTGGGCGCGCTATGTCCCCTTCCTGCAGTTCGGCCTGGTGATCGCTTTCCTGATGGGAATGCGCGCACGCGCCGCCTGGATCAGAGGCCTAGCAGTAGCAGGTGCGCTTGTTCTTCTCATTAATGGTCTGCTGCTCATAGTCGGCGTAGGCAGCTACCTGGAACGTTTCTCGGTCGCCCAAGGGTTGGCGACTGATCGACAGATCATTCGCAACCATCCACGTGGCGAAAGCGTGGTGATTCGCTCCCCTTCTTTCATTGCATTCGCGGCTATCTACCACGCCCGGGAAAACCTCGATCTTGAACGGATCGAATATGAGATGGTTCCCCTTGATCAGCTTGACTGCGGCGGCCGTGAGGAGTTCGGCACCTGGATCGGGCTTGCCAAGTTCTGCCGAGGGCAGGCAACCCCCTGACCACACATACCATACGCGTTCGCATGGCCCCTCTAGGCCAGTTAGAATCGGGTCGTACCCCGACCCGGTTTCTGTTTCTGAGTGCCGGATGCTCCCCCTGCTTACCGAAGGACCCCGCAGCACATGAAAATCCTCGTCGCGTACAAGCGCGTGGTGGACTACAACGTCCGCATTCAAGTCAAGCCGGATGGTTCCGGCGTGGTCACCGATGGCGTCAAGCTTTCGCCGAACCCGTTCGATGAAATCGCCCTGGAAGAAGCCCTGCGCCTGCGCGACAAGGGCATCGCCACGGAGGTGATCGTGGCCACCATCGCCCCAGCCGATGCCCAGGCGCACCTGCGCAACGGCCTGGCCATGGGCGCCAACCGCGCCATCCACGTGGTCACCGACCAGGCCATCCAGCCGCTGACCGCCGCCCGCACGCTTCTCAAGCTGGTGGAAAAGGAACAGCCGGACCTGGTCATCCTCGGCAAGCAGGCCATCGACGACGATGCCAACCAGACCGGGCAGATGCTGGCAACGCTGTGGGCCCGCCCGCAGGCCACCTTCGCCTCCAAGGTAGAGATTGCCGACGGCAAGGCCACGGTCACCCGTGAAGTCGATGCCGGCCTGGAAACGCTGGAAGTCGATCTGCCGGCGGTAATCACCACCGACCTGCGCCTGAACGAGCCGCGCTTCATCAAGCTGCCGGACATCATGAAGGCCAAGGCCAAGCCGCTGGAGACCCTGCAGCTGGCCGACCTCGGTGTTGAAGCCGCCGATACGTTCAAGACCACCCAGTACGCTGCGCCGTCCAAGCGCAGCAAGGGCGTTATGGTGAAGGATGCTGCCGAACTGGTAGCCGCACTCAAGCAGAAGGGGTTGCTGTAATGGCCAAGATTCTCGTCATCGCCGAACACCTGGACGGCAAGCTCAACAGCGCCGTCGCCAAGACCGTGTCGGCAGCAACCGCAGTGGGCGGCGACATCGATGTGCTGGTGCTGGCCGCCGATCCGACCGCCATCGCCGCCGAAGCCGCGCAGATTGCAGGCGTCAGCAAGGTGCTGACCATCGCCAATCCGGCCAATGAACACGCGCTGGCACAGGTACAGGCACCGCAGATAGCCAAGGCCGCTGCCGGCTACAGCCATGTATTCGGCCCGTCGACCACCACCGGCAAGGATGTAATGCCGGCCGTGGCTGCCCTGCTCGGCGTCAACCAGGTCTCGGACCTGATGTCCGTTGAAGGCCCCCATACCTTCAAGCGCCCGATCTACGCTGGCAACGCCATCATCACCGTCGAAGTCCCGGCCGACCAGGTCGTCGTGGCCACCGTGCGTGCCGCATCCTGGCAGGAAGCGGCCAAGGGCAACAGCGCCCCGGTCGAAGCGATCAACGTTGATGCCGCCCTGCCCTCGCACACCCGCTTCGTCGGCCTGGCCGCCGGCAAGAGCGATCGCCCTGACCTGCAGAGCGCCAAGCGCGTGGTCTCCGGCGGTCGTGGTGTCGGCTCGGAGGAAAACTTCAAGGTGATCTACCAGCTGGCCGACAAGCTCGGCGCCGGCGTTGGTGCGTCGCGCGCCGCGGTGGATGCTGGCTACGTGCCCAGCGACATGCAGGTCGGCCAGACCGGCAAGATCATCGCCCCGGAGCTGTACATCGCCGTGGGTATCTCAGGTGCCATCCAACACCTGACCGGCATCAAGGACGCCGGCACCATCGTCGCCATCAATAAGGACGGCGATGCGCCGATCTTCGAGATTGCGGATATTGGATTGGTGGGCGATCTGTTTACGCTGCTGCCAGAGTTGGAAAACGCGCTTTGACGTGCAATCGCCCGCTGGCATCGGCCAATGCCGCCGCCCTTCAGAATTCAAGCAGGAAATCGTGAGCACTCCCTATAAAAAGATAATGGTTGTTTTCGGAACCCGACCGGAGGCCATCAAGATGGCTCCCGTGGTTGAGGCTCTCAAGGAACGACCCGAAATTGAGACAATCGTCGCAGTCACCGCCCAACATCGACAGATGCTCGATCAGGTACTTGACCTGTTCAACATCAAGGCTGATATCGACCTCAACGTGATGGAGCCTGGCCAGACATTGGCCGGCCTTTTTGCCAAGATTCTTACTGGCATGACGGCAGTCATCGCCGAGCACAAGCCTGACCTTGTACTGGTCCATGGTGATACCAGCACCACCTTGGCCAGCGCCCTCGCCGCTTTCTACAACCGGGTTGCCGTGGGTCACGTGGAAGCAGGACTTCGCACCGGGGACATATATGCCCCGTGGCCGGAAGAGGGCAATCGCCGACTGACTGGTCCCTTGACCCGTCTGCACTTCGCCCCCACCAGCCGCTCTCGCGACAATCTGCTGGCCGAGGGAACCTCAATCACCGATATCCATGTCACCGGCAATACAGTGATCGACGCACTTCTCAATGTCGCCGACAAGCTGAAGAACGACGCAGTGTTGAACGATGCCATGCGCAGTCGTTTTCCATTCTTGGATCCGTCCAAACGCCTGATCTTGGTCACCGGCCATCGTCGCGAGAACTTCGGCAGCGGCTTTGAGAGCATCTGTGAAGCACTCATAGCCCTGGCCTCGCGCGGCGATACCCAGATCGTCTACCCGGTGCACCTCAATCCAAATGTGCAGGGACCGGTCAACCGTATCCTTGCAAACGCCCCGGGCGTGGTACTGATCGAGCCACAGGACTATCTGCCATTCGTCTATCTGATGACACAGTCCACACTGATCATTACCGACTCCGGTGGTGTACAGGAAGAAGCGCCTTCTCTTGGAAAGCCCGTCCTGGTGATGCGCGATACCACCGAGCGCCCCGAAGCCGTGGATGCAGGCACGGTACGACTGGTGGGCACCGACGCCCAGCGGATTGTCATCGAGGCCAATCGCCTGCTTGACGATGCCCAAGCCTATCAACACATGTCTCGTGCTCACAATCCCTATGGCGATGGCCAAGCAGGCCGGCGAATCGCCGACATCATCTGCGAAAGCACGTCACAAGCGTAACGGCACCTGCGCTCCGGAACGGAAAACTTCGGAGCGCAGCATGACAGCGCGAATCAATCATGGCATGGCGAGCACTCTCTCGCTGTCGCAACAACCACAACCATGGTGGATGGGGCATTGCATCACCGGGGAAACAGCCCTGGTTCGAAATCACGCTGCCCAGTTAGCATCCGTATTGCCGCTGTGGCATCCAATCTGCATTGGAGCAATCGAGGCATAAGGTGCACTGGCGACCATCCCAGCAGCACTGGAACGATCTCGCAACCGGCTTGGCCTGCGGTTCTTGGGGAACAGAATGCTTCCACATTTGCAGGCAAGCACGGTTTTGCAACGTTCAGATCCGCTGGGCAACGATCGACGCTGCATCGCGCACGCATGCAGGTGTCAACTCGTCACTGCATATCTGCCGCATCCATCGCAACAATGCGAACACGGCCCTCTTCACCACACCTGATGCTGCCCCCGACATTCCGACCATGGGATCCGCCATCCCGTTCACTGGCTGGCCCCGCTACGGTACTGGCCTTTGCGTTTCACGTACCCACAGTCACCGCTCAAGCACAAGGCAAAAAGCAACGTGACATAGCCCTAGGCCAGGGCGATCAATCCCTGCCTTCATACACCATTGTGCAGACTCCGCTCAATCGCTGCCCCAAGCTACGCCAACTGAATCTCTCGAACGCTGCGGCACCTAGGACAAGCCCGTCCTCCAATGTTCCGTCACGCTTCCTGACCACCAGGTCGTCGAGTAGCATGGATATATCTGAAACACGCGCATCCACCACATAGCCACAACGTTCGGCTTCGATAAGGAGCGCGGCAGCGTCTTCCCTGTCCGGTCGAACATGCAGGATGGGCCGTCCGCTGCCCATATACTCGAGCACTTTTCCAGGGACCTGGGTCATCCCGGCATTCCCGATGCTTACCAGCAGATCGGCGCTTGCCTGCAGACGCAGCGCTTCGTCATGCGGCACAGAACCGAGCCATGAGCAGTGGGTATTCCCTTCACTCAGAAACCCTTCGACGTGAGCAGGAAGCTCTGGCGCAGCCAGGATGCACTCGCAATCCTGAATCCCCGAGACCGCCCTTAGCAAGGGCATCGGATCGCGAAAGGGATAGAACCGCCCGGTATACACGAGTCGCAGTCCTTCATTGGCTCCCCGGGCCTCTACGCCAACAGAGATCAGCGGATCGAACCCTTGCGGAATGACATGCAGCTTCGAAGCAACACCATGCCGCGTGCCGAAAAGTCTTGCCGTCGCTTCAGAAGTCAACACGACCGCAGCGGATTGCTCGCAGACATTCCGCTCAAGACGAAAAGCGCGCCGCTGCCAGCGCCTTGCCGTGTAGGTCGCCAGAATCGGATCTCCAAGTTCAGAGACCAATACCACTCCCGTTTCCTTGGAGAAGTGCAGCGCCGCCATGACACCCACTGCGGGCTCATGCGATCCGATGAGTAGATTAGGTACTCCCGCATCTGCTACCCAAGCGCGGGCGTAGCGTAACGCAGCCTTCACCCATAGCGATCGCGCATCAGGAAACAGGAACACGCCCATCAATTCTCGGATGAACTGGATGAACCTGCCTTTCCAGTTCAACCCGTTTCGCACGCGCGAAGGAGATGCAGCCGATTCGCGGTCCACTGCAAGCCTGGAACGACCACGCTTCAACCATGCAACCAGACCATCAATCCCCCCCGGATTGATCCGATGCACCACCACTCCGTCAATTACCTCATGCGCAACTGCCGATACCGGCCCTGCCGCAGCGATGACATCCACTTCATGGCCACACGCGACAAGCTCCCGCATAAGCCTTGCGACACGAAGTGCCTGCGGCGTATCCGATGGAAGGAATTCATAACTGAATACGAGAATGCGCATTATTGCGTCCGACACCAACGAACTCGGCCTGAAGCTGTGGTCAATTAGCTGCCAACGCCCCAAACGTTGGCAGCCCGGTAACTCACTCTTGAGGAGGAACGTTGAAGAAGTAGTTCGGGCGATGCCCCCACTTTTCCTTGAAGTAGCGCGAGTTCTTCAGGAACAACGCCGCGTAGCTCTCCGAACCAGCGCTGGCGGCGGTGGTCTGATGGGGTTGATGCCGCACCCCCTGCAAATCGCGGTAAGCCAGATGGTAACCGGCGTTCAGTACACCAAAGGAGATATCGGTATCTTCGAAGCATGTCGGGTCGTACGCTTCATCAAACCCACCGACCAAGTCGAACGTATTCCGCCTCAGGAACATCCCGCCGGAGCCGAGGTAGGCGATATCCGTCCTGTAGCCCAGTTCCCGATACTCCCCTGTCAAGGTGCCCCGCGCGGGCAGGTAATCCGCAATCGGACCTCCCACGCTCTCGACACCGGCATTGAACCAACCGGCAGCCCAACCAACTGCCCCAATACTTGGATTGGATTGCAGAATCGACAACGCTTCTTCGAAGGAACCTCGGTTAGTCAGCCACTGATCCGAATCGAAGAAGGCAACTATTGAACCGCTCGCATGCCGGACACCCAGATTCCGACCGGAACTGCACCCGTTCTTCGGGCTCCTGAGCACCAATACATCTGGGAACAAGGATTCGACCAGATCCGCACCGCCATCGGTGCTTGCGTTGTCGACAACAATGATCTCGCGCAGGTACTCCTGCCCGTGGAGTCTCAGGCTGGAAATGCAGCGCTCGATGATCCTTGCGTTGTTGTGGATAAGCACGATCGCACTAACTATCTTGCCAAATCCTCGTGGAGGCAGGATTGCGTCGGCGCGGCTAGCCCAGGAATTCCGCATGAGGAAGCTGTCCACCTTGGCAGCATCGGCCTGCACGCCTTCGGCGCACAATTCGGCAAAATGCTGACCATCCCGCGCAATGAACACATTTGGATAGCCCTCCAGCTCCGGCAACGCGTTGGCTATCACTGGAACGCCCATGGCCAGGTACTCAAAGACCTTGATCGGCGACACCGCATCGGAAATGTGCCCCGGAATAAAGGGTAGCAGCGCCGCATCACAATGGCGAAGGTAGGCCGGCAGCTCATCGATGTTCTTGCTTCCGAGGAAGTGCACGTTTGAGTCCACAACCCGACCAGCCGGAGCATCACCAATCAGATAAATGTTCGCTCCGCTTCCGATCCGCTTCGCCGCCAGACTGATGGCATCCCAGTCGAACCACTCTCCGTAGAGAGACCCAAAATAGAGCAAAGCACGTTTGCTCGAATCGATTTCCGCCGGGCAGGCGTACTCCTTGTAGGAGTCAAAGATTCGCTCATTCGCAGCATTGGGTAGATAGAGCGCATCGCCTCGCCCCGCTGCCACGAGCTTGTCCCTGAGCACCTTTGCGGTACCAACGACAATCTCGCTCTCGGCGATGTACTTCGACATCACCGCCTCATCAAACCAGTCGCCACCAAGGGAGCTATCCCATGCATCGATAAGTTCAAAGACACGTTGCCCCCCCACTTCGCCAATACGTTCGAAGTAGGGCATGAAGCCCTTGTGAGGCATCTCGAATATAGCCACATCATTGGACGATATCCCGGCCACGATGTCCTGACCAGAAATCCTGTCGAGGAAGAGATGGGTCAGACCTTCAGTCGTGAAAGTGCTTTCGACGGGAGCGCCGCCCTCCCACTTGCGATACGCGTACACGTAAGTCACTTGTTCGCCGCGCTCAAGTAGAACACGGGTCAGCTGGGCTGCACGCTGCCCTCCCCCGATATCATCGAAAGGAACGCCAGTGAAGACGAAGATCCTGCGACCTGCCTTCATTGCCGGGCTTAGGTCATCCAGCGTCTTCTTCACCTCCACCAGTTCCGACCGGAAGTGCTCAAACCGTCCGTCTGGTCCCTGCACACTCGCAGCCGCCGGAAGCTCGGATCCATCCGCATGCCCACGCAAGCGAGCTATCACGCGTCGCAACGGTCCGGTCAGGCGCCAACTTCTGCTGGTTCGGAGCTGCTCAATCTGCTTGATCAGTTCATCGCGCTGCGCGGTGACATCCGATGCGTAGGAAGAAAGATTCCTGGCTAGATCGGCTGCGCGACGGATTGATGCGCGGGTGACAGCGGCATCAGCACCGACACCGGCATCAATCGCCGACTCCGGCAATACAGTGCCAATGCTCCGCTTCAACGGTTCATCGAGAACGGTTGGATTGGCGACTTCAGGCTCCGGGATCAAGATCTCCGCCTGAGCAACCTCCTGCTCTGTGCTCGGAGTTACCAGTTGGACAACCTCCGGCTCCGCGACCAGCGCCACCACTTGCGCTTCTTCAGGGTCCGGGATCGGCACTACCACTTGGCCATCCGCAAGTTCCACGATCGAAGCCACCACTTGCGCTTCTTCAGGGTCCGGGATCGGCGCTACCACTTGGCCATCCGCAGGTTCCGCGATCGGCGCCACCACTTGGCCATCTGCAGGGTCCGGGATCGGCGCTACCACTTGCGCATCTTCAGATTCCTGGATCGCTGCCGCCAGGTGATTTGCGAGAGCTTCAGCCTTGGAGACTGCTTCTTGCAGGCTCTGGACTTCTGCGGTCAGCCGATCACGCTCTTCGATCCGGTTCATGGCGACGCTCTGCTCATAGCTGACGCGCCCCTCAAGCTCAGCGATCATAAGACGCTGCTGCACCGACTGATGACGCTCCTGGATCAACGCGTTGATCAGTGCGTCTTCACCCTCGTTCTGCACGTCGGGGCGCAGCGCAACCGGCACGGCGATGTGCCCGAGCTTGATCCTCGCTGCAACCGGTGCATCATTCCGCAGATAAACAAGAAGTATCTGCTTGCCCGCCCACTCGGTCTCGGGAATTGACGCGCCATCGACGATTCGATGGTAGGCAAGGAAGAAATCGCCGTCGAGGCGGAAGGGAATATTGCCTGCCTCAAAGGTATAGAAGTGCTCCTCGATCCTGAGATATTCCTCATAGGGAATCAGCAGGACGATACCCATCCGCGCGATCCGCGAAACCGCGTCGAGCATTTCCCATGGCTTGTAAAAATGCTCCAGCGTATTTGAGCTGAAGACGAAGTCCCACTTCCTATCAAGCTCCGCTGCAGCGACGTCAAAGCACTGGAACTCAATATTCGGATAACGCCCGGCTGCGTCATCAATCGCCGCTGGCGAGAAATCACAACCCGTCACGACGGCACCGCTGATGGACTGGGCCAGCACGTCGGTCCCGTCTCCAAGCGCACAGCCCCAGTCGAGCAGACTGAGCCTCTCCGAAGCCATCGACCACTTCAACCAATCTGGAAGGAGCCCAACACCGAGACGTGCAAAAAACCGGCTCTGCTCCCTGCCACGGCGTTCGATCCAGTTCTCCTTGAATCGCTGGTCCCAGTATTCCTTGTCATTCACATCAGACATTAGTGAATTTCTCCTGCTTAACGGTAATTGCTGCTGGGATATTGAAGATTCCGAAACGCCGTACGCGACTGGTAACAGAGAAGTAGTGCGCCCCCTCGACATACTCGAAGTACTGGATAGCTTCAATGGTCCGATCCTCCAAGGCAAGCACCAGCAGGTACTTACCCTCGGTCAAACGATTGACGAACTCGAAGCCCACCTCGACTTCCCCCGTGCGGCCAGAAAACAGCATGGGATTCTCGTCATGAGTCGACACCACGAATAAATCCGTTCCCCGCAGGTCCTTCACCGACATCGACAGCGCCACGTGCGCGGGATCAATCTGTTCTGGCAGGCAAATCCTCACGCGTACACGAAGCGTGTCGCCATACTCAGCCACCTTTGCAGTCGCGCCACCGATCCCCTCGAATGACCACGAAGAAATCGCACCGACATTCGAACCCCAGTGACTGATTGGCGCCAATCGGCTATCGGCCAAAAGCGAGTCTGATACCAAGGCATGAGTGGCACCCGCGGCAGAAGACGGCGCGGATGCCTCCTCCAGTTCAACCTTTGACTCCGTCTCGGCTTCGGCAGCCATTAGAGATGCGGACTCATCGGTATCTTCAAACATCTTTTCCATGTAACGCGATGTCACACCAAATACATCGCCAAGAGCAACCATGTTGCCCGAATCCAACCAGAGCGCCCGGTCACAAAGCGTCCGCACGATTCCCACGTCATGGCTGACAAAAAGCAGCGTACAGCCGTTCTCGCGCAGTGACCTGATCCGCTTGATGCACTTGGCCGAGAACCTTGCATCACCAACCGCAAGCGCCTCATCAACGATGAGGATTTCCGGATCGACATGGGAGGCCACAGCAAACGCAAGGCGAACAAACATGCCGCTTGAGTAAGTCTTTACCGGCTCTTCCAGGAACCGACCGATCTCGGCAAACGACACGATCTCATCGAATCGCGCTTCAGTTTCCGCTCGGGACAGGCCCAGAAGCGCGGAGTTCATGAAGACATTGTCCCTGCCCGTAAACTCCGGATCGAATCCCGCACCAAGCTCCAGCAGACTGGCAATGCGCCCCTGCGCACTCACCCGCCCCTCGCTTGGCTCCATGACACCGCAGACAAGTTGCAGCAGGGTGCTCTTCCCGCTTCCGTTACGGCCGATGATTCCAACGGACTCGCCCCGGTCCACGGAGAAGTCCAGGTTCCGAAGTGCCCAGAACTGATCGATGGCGGGCGGCTTGCGATTGAACAGCTTCGCGCGGAACTGGACCCCCGGCGATGGTTTGAGCGGGTAGGCCTTTCCAAGCCCCTCAGCAGAAAGAACAACTGACATCAGATTGCGTCCGCGAAGCCAGATCTCATCCGGCGGAAGAACAGGTAGCCAAGCGTCATGACGACCGCGCCGATAAGCAGATGCAACGGGTAGTGAAGCAGATCCAGCTTATCCGGCCAAAGCAGCAGAGCGCGGGAGGACTCGATGGCATAGCTCAATGGGTTGAACTGCATTACCTGCCGCAACACCGGCGGGACGCTGGCCATGGGGTAGAAGATCGGCGACAGGAACATCAGGGCGATATTGAACGTCCCCACGATCTGATCCGTGTCACGGAAATATGCCCCCAGTGCGGCGAGTAACCAGCAGACACCCAACGTAATCATCATCAGAGGCAACCAGACCAAGGGCAACAGCAGCACTGCAAACGGCAGTGCGCCCTTGATGCAGATATAAAAAACCACCCATACGAGCAGTGCGATCATCGCGTGATACGCAGCGCTGCCAAGTGATACCCCAGGAAGAATGGCAAGCGGAAACACTGCTTTCTTCACCAAATTCGAGTGGGATCGCATCGACGAAGCCGCCGACGCAAACGACTCGGTCAGAAACAAGTAAGGGATCTTTCCCAGGAACAGGATAAGGACGTAGTCCCACGAACTGGCGATAGACGGCCAGCGAGGCTGAAAGATCAAGCCAAACACGACCGTGTAGATACCGATCATCATCACCGGTTGGATGATCGCCCAGAGCAAGCCACCCGCAGTGGATTTGTAGCGCCGCTCGATATCACGGCGAACCATTTGGCTGTAGAGATAGTACAGCTGGGAATAGCGCCCTACTCCTTGCGATATGTTGACGCTCACAGCGCCTGCTCCAGATCCCCCCGCAGATCCTCAACATCCTCAACCCCCACGCTCAACCGCACCAACGCATCACTGATGCCCAGCTGTTCGCGGCGAGCCACGGGAATCGAGGCGTGGGTCATCACGGCCGGATGGTTGACCAGGCTCTCCACACCGCCAAGCGACTCGGCCAGGGTGAACAGCTCGGTGCGTTCGCAGAAGCGCTTGGCTGCTTCGAAGCCGCCCTTGAGCACGATCGAGACGATGCCACCGTAACCGGCCATCTGCTTGCCCGCCAGTTCGTGCTGCGGGTGCGAGGCCAAGCCTGGGTAGATCACCTTCTCAATTGCCGGATGGGTTTCCAGCCACTTGGCCAGCTCCATCGCATTGGCGCAATGCGCCTTCATGCGCAGCGGCAGGGTCTTCAGGCCGCGCAGGGCCAGGAAGCTGTCGAACGGGCCCTGCACGCCACCGATGGAGTTCTGCAGGAAAGCCATCTGCTCGGCGAGCTCAGCGTTGTCGCCGACCACCACCATGCCACCGACCATGTCGGAGTGGCCATTGAGGTACTTGGTAGCCGAATGCAGCACCAGGTCCGCGCCCAGCTCCAGCGGACGCTGCAGCATCGGCGAGGCGAAGGTGTTGTCCACCACCACGATCAGGCCGTGACGCTTGGCGATGGCGGCGACCGCGGCGATATCCACGATCTTCAGCATCGGGTTGGTCGGGGTTTCGATCCACAGCATCTTGGTCTTCGGCGTAATCGAAGCTTCAAACGCAGCCAGATCAGTCAGGTCGACGAAGCTGAAATCCAGTGCGGCGGTGCGGCGACGCACACGCTCGAACAGGCGGAAGCTGCCGCCGTAGATGTCGTCCATCGCCACCACGTGGCTGCCGGCATCCAACAGTTCGATCACGGTAGAGCTGGCGGCCATGCCCGAGGCGAAGGCAAAGCCACGCGTACCGCCTTCCAGTGAGGCCACGCAACGCTCGTAGGCGAAGCGGGTCGGGTTGTGCGTGCGCGAGTACTCAAAACCCTGATGCTCGCCCGGGCTGGACTGTGCGTAGGTCGAGGTCGCGTAGATCGGCGGCATTACTGCGCCGGTGCTGGGGTCAGGCGACTGCCCGCCGTGGATGGCCAAGGTGGCAAGCGACAAGGCGCGCTCGCCGTCCTGGCTGCGTGAATGCTGATCCGTCATGAGGGCTTCCAGCTAAAGGGGCGAAATTCTATCAGTGCTGTCTGAATCTACCGTGGCCCCTCCAGCGAGAGGCCCAGTTGGGCTTACTGAACGCGGCGGCGCAGGTAGTTCAACAGGTCGATGCGGGTGATCAAACCGAGGAATGCATCACCATCGGTGATGATCGCAACCTGGCCGCGGTCAAATACCGGCAGCAGGGCTTCGATCGGCGATTTGACATCCAAACGGTCGAGCTTGCTGACCATGGCCACCGAGACCGGATCACGGAAACGGGCTTCGTCGCCATAGACGTGCAACAGCACGTCGCTTTCATCGATGATGCCGACCAGCTGACTGCCATCCATCACCGGCAGCTGCGACACGTCGTACAGCTTCATGCGCTGGTAGGCGGTGGTCAGCAGGTCCTTCGGGCCCACCACTACGGTGTCGCGTTGGCTGTACGGCCGCAGGATCAGGTCACGCAGGTCGCCGAACTGCGGGCGCTCGAGGAAGCCGTTGTCCAGCATCCAGTAGTCGTTGTACATCTTGGACAGGTACTTGTTGCCGGTATCCGGCACCAGCACCAGCACCTTCTTCGGGGTGGTCTGCTCGCGGCAGTACTTCAGTGCGGCGGCCAGCAGGGTGCCGGTCGAGGAGCCGCCGAGGATGCCTTCCTTGCCCAGCAACTCACGCGCGGTGTGGAAGCTCTCGGCGTCGCTGATGGCGTAAGCCTTCTTGACCCGGCTGAAATCAGCGATATCCGGCAGGAAGTCCTCACCGATACCCTCCACCAGCCAGCTGCCGGACTTTTCGTTCAGCGTGCCGTCGTTGATGTACTCGGCCAGGATCGAACCGACCGGGTCAGCCAGCACCAGCTCGGTCTTGGGCGAAAGCCTGGCAAAGGCGCGCGACAGGCCGGTCATGGTGCCGGAGCTGCCGCAGCCGAACACGATGGCGTCCAGGTCACCGCCCATCTGCTCGATGATCTCCGGGCCGGTGCCGAATTCATGCGCGGCAGGGTTGTCGGGGTTGCCGAACTGGTTGATGAAGTAGGCACCCGGGGTACGATCGGCAACGGTCTTGGCCAGGTCCTGGTAGTACTCCGGGTGGCCCTTGGCCACGTCCGAGCGGGTCAACACCACCTCAGCGCCCATGGCCTTGAGATTGAAGATCTTCTCCCGGCTCATCTTGTCCGGTACCACCAGGATCAGCTTGTAGCCCTTCTGCTGTGCCACCAGCGCCAGGCCCAGGCCGGTATTGCCTGCGGTGCCTTCCACCAGCGTCGCGCCGGGCTTGAGATCACCACGCTTCTCGGCTGCCTCAATCATCGACAGACCAATGCGGTCCTTGATCGACCCACCCGGATTGGCACTCTCCATCTTGAGGTACAGCTCGCACACGCCAGCATCCAGGCGCTGGGCCTTGATGATCGGCGTATTGCCAATGAGTTCGAGGATGGAGGAATGGATGGGCATCGGCTTGATTCAGATCGCGCCGCAAAGCGGCCGGACCGATGATTATCCGATGGTTGTGTAAGAAAGTCAGGTATTCACACCTTCAGGCACTGTAACCACACCACCAAGTGACGCGGACAATGACGGCCGACGAGGAGGCCGCCACCGTCCGCGACATAAACGGTCAAGCGTGGGGAAGGTTCAGTTGATGCTGTTTTCGTAAATCCGCAGGAGCTTCTGCTTGGCCAGCAGTTTTTCCCGTTTCATCTGTCCCAAGGTGACCCCGTCAATCGGGAGTACACCCAACTCCGCGTCCATGCATTTCTTGTTCAGCTTCTTATGCTGTTGGTAGAGCTGCTTGAACTCGGGGTTGGCCTTGGCCAATGCGTCGATTTCACTCTGCGGCTGCCCTTCGAACATGACTACCTCCTTCATGCAGAAACAAGAACGCCCCGGCCTGACGGCACGGGGCGTTGCTGGATTGGAAAGCCAAGCCGCTCACCGTGGCACCACCAACCGTCCTCCGGCCAACCTGCCAGGAGCTTTCGGTTACTGGTTCGCGCCACGCTTGCACCGGCTCGGCCCTCCGTTGTCCGGACGACGAAAGTGCCGCCCGGACAATTGACCCTACGCCTGCAAAAAGGTTCCGGCAAGGGCTATACGGAAACGTTTACTGAATATTCAAACCACGCCGCATTCAGCCCCGCAGGAATGACAAAAACCTAACAAGTTCAGCCATTTAAGTTTGTCACGGCGCGATTATGACCTCGGCTGAACGGGCCCGGGTGGAGGCTGCTTTCTTGCCCGTCACCTGGATCCGGCTGGCCGCAACGCCACCGGCTACCAGCGCGTCCTTGAGCGCCTGCGCACGCCGCTGACCAACGCCGTTCGCGCTGTCATAGGCCTCGATCACCACCCGTCCCTTCTTGCCGATGTTCAGATACTCGGCCAGCGCCTTGGCCTGGTTGCGGGCGCCGCCGGACAGCGCCGCCTGGCCTGCCGCAAAGGCATCACCGCTGAAGGTGTAAACCTCACCGCGACCGTCGAACCTGGACGCTGGCAACTTCTGCCCGGAGACCAGCTCGGCTTCTTCGCGGGCCAGCTTGGCCGCGTTCTGCTGGGCCGCGCTCAAACGCTGCTGCTGACGGCCGGCAACGCTGGTCAGTGCAGTTTCGGCATCCTGACGGGCCAGCGTCTCGGCTTCGGCTGCCAGGCGCAGGCGCTCGGCTTCTTCGGCCTGGATCTGGGTCTGCACTCGCAGCTGTTCCGCTTCCTGACGGGCACGGGCTGCATCGCGGCGACTGGCCTCGATCAGCAATTCACTGCGGGTGCGCTCCAACTCGCCCACCTCACGTCGAGCCAGCGCTGTGCGACTGGCCGCCTCGGCAATGGCAACGCGACGCTCGGCCAGATAACGGGCATCGTCCAGCTCCTTGCGCTTGGCCTTGGCCAAGGCCGCAATCGCCTGCTGCGCCTGCAGTTTCTCGAACGAGGCCACATCGGCCGTGGCCATGTCGGCCTGCAGCACCAACAGACGCTGGTTCAAGGCCGCCACCGCCGGATCTTCCGCCGCCAGTGCCAACAAGGGCACGGCCAACAGACCCACAACCACCAGATTCCTGATCCGCATCAACGTCCCTCCCCTGTCGCCAACTGGCGTTGCAGCTGTACAACCTCGGCCTTGCGCTGGGCCAGCTGTGCTTGTGCGACGGCTTCCTCACTCTGCGCACGTGCCAGATCGGCGTCGGCGGCAGCGCGCAGCGCCAGGATCGGCGCCTGCTTGCGCAGCCGTCGGTCGCTTGCGGCTTGCTGGGCCTGGCCCAACTGCTGGCGGGCCATCGCCATCGTGTCCGGCGCGTACTGGTCAGCGTCGGCGCGGTCGGCTTTCTCGACGGCCTGTTGTGCGGCAAGCAATTCCATTGCGCCCGGATCCTGCGCGAATGCGCTGCCGCATAGCACGAATGTGCAGGCGGCAACACACAGGAATCGTCTTAATTGTGCGAAGCTAGATTTCATTGGGGAGCCGTGGCTTGGGTGACTGAGCGCGGCCATTGTGGTCAAGCCAGAGGCGTGCTTGCAACGGCACGCCGCCGTTTGTTGGGGAAAATTTCGCATGGATATCGGCTATTTCTTGAAGCTGATGACCGAAAAGAACGCTTCGGACATGTTTTTGACTACCGGAGCGCCGGTTTACATCAAGATTGAAGGCAAGTTGTACCCGCTGGGCAATACCGGCCTGCCCCCCGGCATGGTCAAGAAAATCGCCTACTCGCTGATGGACGAAGGCCAGGTGCCGCAGTTCGAGCGCGACCTGGAACTGAACATGGCCATCGCCCTGGCCGACGCCGGGCGCTTCCGCGTCAACGTGTTCAAGCAGCGCGGCGAAGTGGGCATGGTGATCCGTGCGATCAAGAGCCGTATCCCCAGCATCGAGGAGCTCAACCTCCCGCAGGTGCTGAAGGACGTGATCATGACCCCGCGCGGGCTGGTGCTGGTGGTCGGTTCGACCGGCTCGGGCAAGTCAACCTCGCTGGCCTCGATGATCGACCATCGCAACAGCACCTCGACCGGGCACATCCTCACCATCGAGGACCCGATCGAGTTCCTGCACAAACACAAGCAGTCCATCGTCAACCAGCGCGAGGTCGGCCTGGATACCCACGCCTTCCACAATGCGCTGAAGAACGCGATGCGTGAGGCGCCAGATGTCATCCTGATCGGCGAAATTCTCGATGCCGAGACCATGGAAGCGGCCATCGCCTTCGCCGAAACCGGTCACCTGTGCCTGGCCACGCTGCACTCCAACAACGCCGACCAGACCATCGAGCGCATCCTCAACTTCTTCCCGGAAAGCGCGCACAAGAACGTCTTGATGAACTTGTCGCTGAACCTGCGCGCTGTGGTGTCGCAGCGTCTGGTCAAGGGCAAGGACGGTCGTCGCCGCCCGGCGACGGAAGTGTTGCTCAATACCCCGATGATCCGTGACCTGCTGCGCCGCGGCGAAGTCCACACTATCAAGCAGGCAATGGAAGAGTCGCTGGAAGAAGGCATGCAGAGCTTCGACCAGTGCCTGTTCCGGATGGCCAAGGACGGCATCATCGAGCAGGAGGAAGCGCTGCGCGCAGCCGACTCACGCGATGGCCTGGCGCTGAAGTTCCGCCTCTCCGAAGGTGGCAGCGGCGAGCATGATCCGTATGCGGATTTCGCGGTTTCGGCACCTGCTGCGATCACGCACGGGTTCTGAGCTGGTGGTTCGTGCAACAAGAGCCCCGCATTGCGGGGCTTTTTCATGAGGCGGGTCGACCCTGGCTTTTGTAGGAGCGGCGTAAGCCGCGAAGCCACTGATGGATCCGGACACCAATTTCGCCGGCATTAGGTGATCTGCTGCTTCGGATGCAATGCCGGCTTCGCGGCTTACGCCGCTCCTACATGGCATATCAGCTTCGCGGCTGACACCGCTCCCACAACCATCCAGCCGGGCTTAAACCGCGTCGATCTGGTTCTCCGGGCGCGCTGCGTCGAATGCCGGCAGCGCCAGGCAGGCCTCTTCAATCCGCTGCAGGGTTGGATACGGGGTCAGGTCCAGATGGAAACGACGGGCGTTGTACAGCTGCGGCACCAGGCAGCAATCGGCCAGGCCGGGCTCTGCGCCGTGGCAATAGCGGCCGGTGTCGAACGAACCTGCCAGCATGGTCTCCAGCGCGGCAAAACCGGTGCGCATCCAGTGCAGCGTCCACTCGTCGCGCTCGGGCTGCGGCACGTTCCATTCGCGATCGAAGAACTGCATCACCCGCAGATTGTTCAAGGGGTGGATGTCGCAGGCGACCTGCTGCGCCAATGCACGTACACGCGCACGGCCACCGGCATCGGCCGGCAACAGGGCCGGCTCGGGGAAGATCTCTTCCAGGTACTCAAGAATCGCCATCGACTGGGTCAGTACACGCTCGCCATGGCGCAGCGTCGGCACCAGCTCCTGCGGGTTCAATGCAGCGTAATCCGGCGCATGTTGTTGGCCGCCATCACGCACCAGATGTACTGGCGTGAGCGCGTATTCCAAGCCCTTCAGGTTCAAGCCGATACGCACGCGATACGCGGCACTTGAGCGCCAATAACTATAGAGCGACAGCCCTGCTTCCATGTCAGATTCCCCCATCACCTGCCACCACAATAGCGGCTGGCGGTGAGGATTCCTTCACCACCAGCACAGTCAACGCGCGAACTGTTTTATCAGGGACGCGAAGCCTGCTCGATGCGCTGTTCAATCGCACCAAAAATGCTGACGCCGTCACGGTCCAGCATCTCAATGTGCACCACGTCACCAAAACTCATGAACGGTGTCGACGGCTTGCCATCGCGAAGGGTTTCGACGGTGCGCTGTTCGGCGAAGCAGGAGGCACCCAGTGCGGTGTCTTCATTGGCAATGGTGCCCGAGCCGACGACGGCACCTGCAGTCAGTGGGCGGGTCTTGGCCGCATGCGCCACCAGCTGGGCGAAGTTGAACTGCATGTCGACGCCGGCTTCCGGCGCACCGAACCACTTGCCGTTGATGTGGGTCACCAGCGGCAGGTGCAACTTGCTGTCCTGCCAGGCAGCGCCCAGCTCGTCCGGGGTCACGAATACCGGGCTCAGCGCCGAACGCGGCTTGGACTGCAGGAAGCCGAAGCCCTTGGCCAGCTCGCCCGGGATCAGGTTGCGCAGGCTGACGTCGTTGACCAGGCCGACCAGCTGGATGTGACCGGCGGCCTGCTCCGGCGTCACCGCCATCGGCACGTCGTCGGTGATGACCACGATCTCGGCTTCCAGATCGATGCCGTAGTCCTCGCTGATCACCTTCACTGCATCGCGCGGACCATAGAAACCGGCACTGGTGGCCTGGTACATCAACGGATCGGTGTAGAAGCTTTCCGGCACTTCGGCGCCGCGCGCCTTGCGCACCCGCGCCACGTGCGGCAGGTAGGCGCTGCCATCGACGAATTCGTAGGCGCGCGGCAGCGGCGCGGCCAGCGCCTGCATGTCCACGCCGAACTCGCCTTCCACGGTGCCGGCATTGAGCTGCTCGGACAGCGCGTTCAGGCGCGGCGCCAGATTGGACCAGTCTTCCAGCGCCTGCTGCAGGGTGGCGGCAATGCCAGCGGCCCGCACCGCACGGGTCAGGTCACGCGAAACCACGATCAGGGTGCCGTCGCGGCCGCCTTCCTTCAGGGAACCAAGCTTCATGGGAGTGTCCAGTCTGCGGAGAAATAAGTTTCAATTGTAATGAATAAGCCAGCTACCACCAGCCTCACCAGCCGAATGCTGAACGGGCGTTTTTGTGCCGACCGAAACAATCCCTTAGACTAGCGCGGTCTGCCAGCGGCCGTCCGTTTCCCTCAGGGATCGCCGGCGGTGCAGGATCAGCGGCCATCTGGCCCATCCGCCCGCCCGCCCCCACTCCGACGCCTATCGTCACGCATTCCAGCCAGCGCACCGCGTTGGTTGCATCCAGATCTTGCAGCGCGGTTTACGGGAACGCTCCGAGATCAGCTGGTCTTCAATGATCAGCAACGCAAGCCCCTTCGGGCGCGCGTTCTTCATGTTTCGGAGTACTCCATGTCGTTTGAAAACCTGGGCCTTGCGCCCTTCCTGCTGCGCGCGCTCGCCGAGCAGGGCTACGAAAACCCGACCCCGATCCAGCAGCAGGCCATTCCGCTTGCGCTGGACGGCCGCGACCTGCTGGCCGGCGCCCAGACCGGTACCGGCAAGACCGCCGCGTTCGGCCTGCCGCTGCTGCAGCACCTGGCCACCTCGCCGCAGAGCGTGGGCAATGGCCCGCGCCGCCCGCGCGCCCTGGTGTTGGCACCGACCCGCGAACTGGCTACCCAGGTGCATGACAGCCTGCGTGGCTACAGCAAGTACCTGCGCATCCCCAGCGCCTGCATCTACGGCGGTGTCGGCATGGGCAACCAGCTGGACATCCTGCGCCGTGGCGTTGACCTGCTGGTCGCCTGCCCGGGCCGCCTGATCGACCACCTGGAGCGTCGCAGCGTCGACCTGTCCGGCGTCGAGATCCTGGTGCTGGACGAAGCCGACCGCATGCTCGACATGGGCTTCCTGCCCTCGATCAAGCGCATCCTGGCCAAGCTGCCGCGCCAGAACCGTCAGACCCTGCTGTTCTCGGCAACGTTTGAAGAGAGCATCAAGCAGCTGGCGTTGGAGTTCATGCATGACCCGGAGCAGATCCAGGTCACGCCGAAGAACACCGTTGCCGAGACCATCACCCACCGCGTGCACCCGGTAGACGGCGCGCGCAAGCGTGAGCTGCTGCTGCACCTGCTGGCCAAGGATTCCCGCGTGCAGACGCTGGTGTTCGGCCGCACCAAGCATGGCTGCGACAAGCTGGCGGACTTCCTGGAGAAGTCCGGCATCAAGACCGCAGCGATCCACGGCAACAAGAGCCAGGGCCAGCGCCTGCGCGCACTGGCTGACTTCAAGGCCGGCCGCGTGACCGTGCTGGTGGCCACCGATATCGCTGCCCGCGGCATCGACATCAACGAGCTGCCGAAGGTCATCAACTACGACCTGCCGATGGTGCCGGAAGATTACGTGCATCGTATCGGCCGTACTGGCCGTAACGGTTCGACCGGTGAGGCTGTCTCGCTGGTTGCCCAGGACGAAGCCAAGCTGCTGCGCCAGATCGTGCGTCTGCTCGACCGCGACATGGACATCCGTGACGTGCCGGGCTTTGAGCCGCACACCCCGATTCGTTGGGGCAACAGCGCACCGGGCAAGGCGGAGCATCCGGGCGGCCACAAGGCACCACGCCGCGGCAATGGCGGCCATGCCGCACGCCGCCCGACCGGCGATGCACCGCGCGGCGGCCGTGGCGGCCAGCCGCAGAAGCCGGGTGGCCAGCGCAATGCCGGCAATGGCCAGCAGCGTCGTGATGCGCACCCGGGTGGTGGTCAGCGTCGTGGCGGTGGTGGCGGCCGTGGCCAGAGCCGTACCAGCGCCTGATTCCAACTTTTTGTTGGGATGAGATGAGTTGCAAAGGAAAGGCCGACGCATTGCGTCGGCCTTTCTGGTTCATGTGGTGCTGTGCTTTGAGCTTTGAGCTTTGGCCTTGGCTTTGGCTTTGGCTTTGGTTCTATCCCTTCTCCCGTTTACGGGAGAAGAGCCTGTCCCCGCGAAGGCGGGGATGCCCCGCAGGGGCGGATGAGGGCGGCTTTCGGCCTTTGCGATACCCATACCCGCCGGCCCAGAAAAGCAGAACTGCACGGTGCTGCGCACCGCCCCCTCACCCCAACCCCTCTCCCGCAAGCGGGAGAGGGGCTATGAGCACAACGGGGCTACAAGCACTACTCCCCGCGCTGGCGCGGTGTGCTCAGGTGGTTCGCCTGCAGCAAGGCATTGAGCAGCAAGCGCTCGGTGCCATGCCAATACTTGCGGTGCGCCGGATCATCAGCAAACAACACCACATTGCCATTCCCGCTCGGCACCACCTGCAGATAACTGGAACCCGACACCCGCGAACGATTGGCATCGGAGAGATAGCCATTCACCACCGGCGCGCGGTCAATGTTCACCACATTGAGAAATGCATTCTTCACCGGCTCGAACACCAGCCCGCCTTCCTTGTTGACCCAGATGCGCCGCTGCTGCACACCAAAGCCCAGCGGATGGGTCGGGTCGATATCCGCACTGAGGATGTTGCCGCTGACCCGGCCCAGCGCGAACACATCACGCACCGTACCGAAATCCAGACGCTCAGCCTCATCCTTCTTGTCGCCCTCGCGCAGCTTGGCTTCGACAAGACCCTTGTCGATGGCCCAGCGCGCGCCACTGCCATACACCACCAAGGAGCCACCGGCAGCAATCCAACGCTTGAGCGCAGCCACACCGGCATCACTGACGTTTGCATAGGTACCGCCGGACAGCACGATCGACGTATAACGCGCCAGATCAACGCTGGCCAGCTGCACAGGATCCAGCTTGCTCGACGGCAGGCCCAGCGAGGTATCCAGCGAGAACCACGTTGAACCAATCTCGGTCGCGGACACGCCCTCGCCCATCACCAGGGCAATGCTCGGCGTGCGCAGTACCCGCACATTGTCGCTGCCCAGATCGATACCACTGGCCGCACGACCAGTGGCCAATGCATGAACCGTGACACCGGCTTCCTGCGCACGCGCCAGCACCTTGGCCTGCAGGGCATCCGCATCCAGGCTTTGGCCCGCAACCGGAATTACCACCGCACCATGGCCAAACGCCATATCACCATTCGCCGTAGCCGCAGTGAATGGCTGATGCGCGGTGCGCACCCGCACGTTATCGCGCAGAAGCCCACCCAGCAGACGGAAACTGCCGAAATCACGCGCATCGGCAACATAGGCAAAACCCGCACGGCCACCACTGATACCGCCCTGCGCCGTCGGCACTGCATCTACCACCGCACCGCTCGGCAAGGCACCACGGCTACCGGCATAGCGCAGGCCATAGGCAGGCGCCACCGCATACGAAGTGCCGCTATAGAACACATCGCCCTTCACCGGCGGCGTGAACTCGAAGATCGAATGAGCGAGGCGGAACTGCGGCTGCCGCGCCGGCACCACGTAGGCCGAACCGGCCTGGAAGCGCTTGCCATCCACTTCCACATCACGCGCCAGCGCATGCACCTCGATGCGGTGCTGCAAAAGCACCGCCAGCAGCTTGCGGGTCAGCGTGGCATCGGCAGCATCACCGAACACCCAGTCGTGCACCGGATAGGCGGCCGCTTGCTTCAAGGCGCTGCGGAAAAACTCCTTCTGCAGCACAAACAGACGGTCACGATCTTCAACCACGCCACGCACGCTGGCCAGACCGGTAGCCACCTGGTTGCGGACGGTGAAGTTGAAATGCAGCGGGCCGTTAACCGATTCCTGCACCAGCCCGCGCGAACTGGCCTGCTCCACGGTCACACCGACCGCACCATGGAAATCCGGGTAAGTGGAACCATAGATCGGCGAGAAGTTGTCGAAATTCTCGCCGGTGTAGTACAGCGAACCAAGGTCATCCAAGGCCTTGGCATGAAAACGCGCCAGCCACTTGTTCGCCTCGTACGAAGACTTCGGCAGCAGCGGGCTTTCCATGCTCTTCGGCGACGGCTCGAAGTAATACGTGCTGTCCTTCCCCATCTCATGGAAGTCGATCTGGATATTCGGATACCAGCGATGGAACTGCGCGACCTTCGGCCAGCTGTCGGTCTGCGCCAACGCCAGCCAATCGCGGTTGAGATCGGTGAAGTAGTGATTGACGCGACCACTGGGGAAGGGTTCGACGTGCTCCTTGTCGGCGGGATCAGCCGATGCAGGACGCGAGCCCCAGCCGTTATGCCAGCTGGCGGCACGATCGCGCCCATCCGGGTTCTGTGCCGGATCGATCACCACAACAGCCTGATCCAGCCAGCGCGCGGTTTCCGCGTCCTGGTTGGCGGCCAGGTAGTAAGCGGTGAGCATCGCCGCTTCACCGCTGGAGGTTTCGTTGCCGTGCACGCTGTAACCCAACCAGGCCACTGCCGGTGCATCGGCGCCGGGCAGCGGCTGTGCGGGATCGATCAGCGCCTGCCGTTGCGCGGCGATCTCGGCGCTACGCGCGTGGTTGCGCGCCGAGGTGATGGTCACCAACAGCAGCGGACGCTGCTCGTAACTTTGACCAATGACTTCGACCTTGACCTTGTCCGAGACCCGCGCTAGTTCGGTGAAGTAGGCCACCAGCTGGTCATGACGGGTGTAGTGGCTTCCGATTTCGTAGCCGAGGAACTGCTGCGGTGAAGGCACCTTCGCATCGAACTGCTGCGCGGCGGGGAAGTAGTAGCTGTTCTGGGCGTAGGCCGGAGACAGGCTGATGAGTGTTGCCAACAGCAGCGCTGGCAGCAGACGTGAAAAGCGGAACGACATCGGTGTAGCACTCCCCTATTGCATGAACGTTGTTGCGAATAATTGCTGGCAGCACGACCTGTAGTGCCGAGCCATGCTCGGCAAGGGCTTCACCGGCAAAGCTCCAGCGCGGTAAAGCTGCCCTCACCCCAACCCCTCTCCCGTGAACGGGAGAGGGGCTAAAGCACCGCTGGCTTTCAATCAGAAGCGGTAATCAAAACCCAGCGTGTAATAGCGCCCACGCAGGTCGTACTGACTGAAGTCATACGGTGCACGCACACCCGGGAAGGTGGCGTCGTACGGCGGCTGGCGGTCACCGATGTTCTGCACCTTTGCGTACACGGTCAGCTTGTCGATGCCGGTGTAGCCCAGATACAGATCGAACTGGCTGTAACTGGCCACCTGCTTCTGCACTGCCTTGGCCGCAGCACTGCCTTGCTGGTCATAGCTGCTGGTGTAGTACCAGGTCAGCGCGGTGCGCCAATCACCCAAAGCCCAATCCAGCGTGGTGGTGGCCTTGGTATCCGGCAGCGACGGGCCGAGGTTGGAACCGGCGTAATCCACCAACGGGCCACCAATCACCTGCGGACGCTTGTAGTCGATGACATAGGTCAGCGCGGAGGACAGGCCGAAGTCACCCGCAGCGGCCGTCTGCAAGCGCTGACGCAACTCGATGTCGACGCCCGACGTCTCCAGCTCGCTCAGGTTCTGGTAACGGTTGTAGACCGCCAGCAGCTTGCCGCGCGAATCACGCAGCACATTGGCCGGGTCGTTCTCCGCCACCAGCGTTGTGGTGTTACCGGTGCCGATCAGGTTGTCCAGCTTGATGCGGTAGTAATCGACGCTGAGATTGGTGTTCTGCCACGGGGAGAGCACGAAGCCGGCATTGAAGCTGCGCGTGCGCTCCGGATCCAGGTTGGTGTTGCCGACGGTGAAGAAGGTCGGGTTCTGCCGCGAGCCGGCAACGTCCGGATCATGCGGATCGACCACCGAGCCATAGGCGATACTGGTCGACGCCGAGTTCTCCGACAACGATGGCGCACGGAAACCGCGCGAGGCCGCAGCGCGCACCAGCAACCAATCCAGCGGCTGCCAACGCAGGCCGAGCTTGGGCGAGAACGCATTGCCGAAATCACTGTAATGATCGGCGCGTGCCGCCGCCTGCAGTTCCAACGTGCTGTGCAGCGGCACGCTTACTTCCGCGTAGGCGGCGCTGACCTGGCGCTGGCCATGGACTTCCGCGATTGCCGGACGCACCTGCAGGCCGGCATCGATCTGCCACGGATTGTTGGAATCGAGCTTCTCCTGACGCCATTCGGCACCGGCGGCAAAGCCAATCTCGCCCGCCCAGGTTGCACCCAGGGTGCCGGACACCTTGGCATCGACACCCTTGAGCACGGATTCGGCTGGGCGCAGCGTGCTCAGGCCAATCGCAGCTAGCACCGCCGGATCCGTCGCTGACGGATTGAGCAGGTTGTAGCTGCCGCTGGCCAGTGCGTCATACAGGGCCCAGCGGTTCGCAAAACCGCCGGAGACGGTCTCGCGCTGTTTGCTGGCGGCCTGGAACGCACCAACTTCCCAATCCCACTTCTCGGTCTGCCCGCGCAGGCCGAGCACGCCACGATAGGAACGCGAGCGGTTGGTCTTGATGGTACCGCCAAGGTTGAAGAAGGTGTATTCGATCGGCACGTCCACGCCGTACGGGTTGTACGGATTGGCCGCCGGCAGCGTCGAGCGCACCGGCTCGGCCAGGCCGGTATCGGCGTTGAGCGCGAAGCGGCCGCTCTCCAGGGTGAAGAACGGGCTGGAGCCGAACCAGGACACGCCCTTGATGTCGCTGTAGATCACATCGGCGAAGGCTTCCACCGAGTCGTTGATGCGCAGCGTGCCATTGACGTAGGCCTGCCAGCGCTTGGTCGAGGGAATCAGGGTGGTATACGGCGCCTGGTTGAAGGCGCAGGTGTCACCGGCCAGGCCGTCGATCGGACCACTCGCGGTAAGTACGGTGCCTTCCGGGCAGTTGCCGGCGGCGTCGAGCATCGGCACCGACTTGCCGCCGATCAGGTAACGCGCGCCCTTGGCCGACCACCCGTTCCAGCGGCCACCGGCCTTGTCGGTATAGATGCCCGAGCGGGTCAGGTCGCGCTGGTTCTGGTCCAATCGGTCGCGGTTATAGCCTTCCAGCGACACCAGGATGTTGTAGCCATCGCGGTCGAGATCGCCGAGGCCACCCACGAACTTGAGGTTCTGCTGATCCAGCCCACCGGCTTCGGAGGTGCCGCCGCTGACGCCGACTTCGGCCCCTTCAAAATTCTGCCGGGTGATGATGTTGACCACGCCGGCGACTGCGTCTGAGCCGTATACCGCCGAAGCACCATCCTTCAGTACTTCGATACGCTCCACCGCTACCAGCGGCAACGCGTTGAGATCGACGAAGGTGTCCGACAGACCACCGGACGGGAAGCCGTAGTTGGCCAGACGGCGACCATTGAGCAGCACCAGCGTGTTCTTCTGCGACAGACCGCGCAGACCGATGCCGGCCGAGCCCGAGGCCCAACCGCTGTTGCTGGTTTCGTTGCTGGCGTTGCCGGTATTGGCGGAGATCGAACGCAGCAGGTCAGCCACACTGGCCTTGCCGGTCTGCTCCAGTTGCTGGCGTTCGATCACCTGCACCGGGTTGGCGGTCTCGGTATCGGTGCGCTTGATGTTGGAGCCGGTGACCCGGACCGCATCGAGGGTCTTGCTGCCGTCGGCAGCGGTTTCGGCCAGGGCGAGGGAGGGAGCAACGATGGCCGCGGCCACCGCGAAGGCGAGCAAGGAACGAGTAGGCATGGAATCCGGGGAGAGGTGAATGACAACCCGTGCAGTACCTCATGACAGCCAAATGTCCGGCCAATCACTTTGTTGCATTCGCACATAACCATCCGTTACATCGCTCCATCAGGATGGATATGAAAATATGACTGGCATCACTGGCGCATACGCGCAGCGACGGCAGCACCCTACAATTGCGCCCATGGATATTTTCAAGGTTTTCACCCTCGAAGCCGCACACCGGCTGCCCAACGTCCCGGTCGGCCATAAGTGCTCGCGCCTGCACGGCCACTCGTTCCGCGTGGAACTGCGGGTCAGCGGCGAACCCGGCCCGGAGACCGGTTGGATCATGGACTTCAGTGATCTGAAGGCCGCTTTCCAGCCACTCTACGACCAGCTCGACCACAACTACCTCAACGACATCCCCGGCCTGGAGAACCCCACCAGCGAACGCCTGGCGATGTGGATCTGGGAAAAGCTGAAGCCGGCACTGCCGCTGCTCAGCGAAGTAGTCGTGCACGAAACCTGCACCTCCGGCTGCAGCTACAAAGGCGACAAAGCCGCCTGACGGAGGCGGTAGGCGGTAGTGCCGAGCCATGCTCGGCAGAGGTTTTATCGGAGTCACCTGTAGTGCCGAGCCATGCTCGGCAGAGGCTTTACACGCCATGCAGCGGAATTTGTAGGCGTGGCGTAAGCCGAAAAGCCAGGACTGCAACCGCCAGCGAAGAGCCAACCCCTCTCCAGCCCTCCCCTTGCCTGCGGCAAAGGGAGGGAGCGGTAGTGGGGGGGGGGGGGGGGGGGGGGGGGGGGGGGGGGGGGGGGGGGAGGCGGGCAGGGGTGGGAGAGCACAGCGCACAGGCGCCCGCGGGCGGGGAGGGGGGGGGGACAGGGCGGC
>NZ_JBRRDY010000030.1:0-66537 GCF_056759935.1 Stenotrophomonas sp. STEN035 | reverse complement strand
CCCCCCCCCCCCCCCCCCCCCCGCGCGGCGCGGCCCGCGGGGGGGGGCCGCTGTAGAGCTGAGCCACGCTCGGCTGGAGCTTTCCCGGTAATGCCTCTGCCGAGCATGGCTCGGCACTACGGACTGTCTGTTAAAAAACGCGCATAAAAAAACAGCAGGCAATGCCTGCTGTTTTTAGTATTGGTGCGCTCGGAGAGATTCGAACTCCCGACCACCTGGTTCGTAGCCAGGTACTCTATCCAACTGAGCTACGAGCGCTCAACATTGCTGTTGTAGTTTGAAGCGGTGCAGATCAAATCTGCGTTCTGACATGGTGCGCTCGGAGAGATTCGAACTCCCGACCACCTGGTTCGTAGCCAGGTACTCTATCCAACTGAGCTACGAGCGCCTCGTTGCCAGGAGCGAGATTATGCGGATTTGAGACGTTTGCGTCAACGCTTTTGTGAAAATTTCTTAATCTTCGGGATGAATCAGTGCCGCGGCCACGTTCTGTGGTGATTTCATCCACTGAAAGTGGTCGGCGCGTACGCCCAGGTCGCGCGACGACAGTACTTTCAAGCTGCATGTCGAAGCTGGAAGCTTGGCCAGCAGTTGTTGCATCGAACTGACCGGCGCCAGCCAATCACTGTCCAGTACCACGGCGCGCGTCGGTGCACTGATACGACGCATGCCGGCTTCCAGGTCGATTGGCATTCCCTGTGCGGTGTAATGATTGCTCAGGCCCACGCGCGCCCAGTCGCGTATCAGTCCACGCGCTTCAGTACCGCCGAAACCGACGCGTCGGCCGGGCAGGGTGCCATTGCGTTGTGCAAGCCATGGCAGGAAGCGATAGGCCAGCGGCAACAGCCAGCCACGCGGTGGCGGAAAGCTGCGCCACCATGGCGTGCCGCTGGCGACCAACCACAATGCATCGAGCTCGGCATCGCGCAGGCCGGCATAGCAGCAGCTGAGCTGGCCGCCGAGGCTGTGTCCGCCAAGCCGGAACGGCAGGCCGGGCAGGACTGCATGGATGGCAGCTTCAGTCGCAGGCAGATCGAGTTGCAGCAGCTCCCTGTAACCCCAATCGTGGGTGCGGTCAGGACGCAGGCTGCTGCTGCCATTGCCGCGCCATTCGTGCAGGAAAACGGCAATGTTGTTGGCGGCGAGCGCTTCGGCGAACGCCTGGTAGTTGCGTGCGGCCACGCCCAATGCCGGCAGCCATAGCAGGCAGGCGCGGGGCTGCGCGGGCAGGTAGGCCAGTAGTTCGAAGCGATGGCCATCGGCGCTGCTGACTGGCAGTGCCGTTGTTTCGGAGGGCAAGGAACTCGTACTCATGCCGAAGGTGCCGCGCCAAAATGATCCAGCACCATCACTTCGCTGCGGCCAGGGTGATAGCCGCCCTGCAGGCCGCGTGCGACATAGTCGATCGCCGCTTCGCAGGCATTGGCCAGCGACAGTCCGCAGCACAGCTGCGCCGCGATGGCCGAGGCCAGCGTGCAGCCGGTGCCATGCGCATCCACCGGCAGCCGGATGTGGCTGAAATCCTCGCGGCTGACACCATCGAAGTAACGATCAATGACGCGATTGCCTTCCAGTAGATGGCCGCCTTTGAGCAGCACTGCGCCAGCGCCCATTTCGATCAGCGCTGCAGCCGCATCCTCGGCCTCGTCGCCATTGCCGATGCTGCGCCCAAGCAGGAGTTCTGCTTCGGGTGTGTTGGGTGTCAGCAGCGTAGCCAGTGGTAGCAGGCGTTCGCGCATCGCGCGCAGCGCGCTGTCTTCAAGCAGTTTGGCGCCGCTGGTGGCGACCATCACCGGGTCGAGCACGATGTGGGTGGGGCATCGCTGCTCAAGTACATCGGCAACCAGGTGGATCACCTCGGCATTGGCGAGCATGCCGAGCTTGACCGCATGGATGTCAAAATCGTCGAAGCAGGCATCCAGCTGCGCCTGCAGGAACGGCAGTGGTGGCACGTGTACGGCGGTAACGCCGCGTGTGTGTTGTGCGGTGAGGGCGGCGATCGCAGACAGGCCATGCACGCGATGCGCGGCAAAGGCCTTGAGGTCGGCTTGGATGCCGGCACCACCGCCGGAATCGGAGCCGGCGATGGTGAGGGCGGAAACGGGCGTTGAAGGACTCATGCGCCGATTGTGCAGGGTTTGCCGCTGGCCTGCCTCAGGCTTGCCTGCGCATGGCCCATTGCCGGTACAGCACATAGCCCAGGCCGCTGAGTCCGGTCAGTACGGCTGGGATAAGCAGCGCGTCGTATTGCCAGCGGGCGAACAGCCATGCGCCCAATATGCCGCCGGCCAAAAATCCGCCAATGATCAAGCCGCTCAAGGTCAGCCGGTGCATCGGCACCGGCCGGCCGCGCAGCAGATGGCCCAGGCCGATGCCGAGGTCGGTGAACATGCCGCTGAGGTGGGTGGTGCGCACTACCGCGCCGCTGAAGGTGGTGGCCAGCGCGTTCTGCAGCCCGCAGGCCATCGCGGCGGCCAGTGCGCCCCAGACCTGCTGTTGCTTGAACAGTGGAATGGCCAACAGCAGCAAGGCCGATTCCAGCGCCAGCGCGACACCGTAACGTCGGCCGAGTTGCAGGGTGCTGTCCTGGATGATCAGTCCGCTGAGCACTGCCCCGAGGGCAAAGGCGATCAGCAATCCCCACAGATGGCCGACGGAGCGCCAGTCGGCATGCGCAAGGGCAATGCCGAGCTGGCTGGTGCTGCCGGTGACGTGGCTGACAGCCTGGTGTTCAAAGCCAAGGAAGCCAACCGCGTTGACCATGCCGGCCACGCAGGACAGTGCAATGGCACCTATCCAGACCCAGGTGGGCAGGCGGACCTTCATGCCGACGCCGGATCAGGGCTTGGACAGCGCGCCGTTGCGCTCGATGCTGGAAAACGTGCCGGCCTGCGGGTCGTACACAGCACCCCAGAACTGCGCGCCGCCATCGCAGACGCGGATCGCTTCGCGGGCCGGGTTGATGTCGCTGTGGTCGGGCAGGGTGAAGGCGTTGATGTAGATCAGGCGCTTGCCGCTGGACTCGAAGCCCACGTACTGCCGGCCGGACAGGGCCGGCTCGGCAATGTTGGGCTGCAGCTGTGCCAACTGGCTTTCCAGCGCATCGATTTCAGCGCGGCTGGGCGCCCAGTAGCCGGTGACTTCACCGGCGTGTTTGGCCGGGCTGTCGCGCGAGCAGGTGTCCAACACCTGCGCGGCGATCACGGGGCGGGTGACAACCCAGGACTGTCCGGTCTTGACTGCCGTCGGCACGCTGCCGGGGCGCGTGTTCGACGGCGTGCAGGCTGCCAGCGTGAGTGTTGCCGCAGCCAGCAGGGACAGCGTGTGCAGATGTTTCACAGAACCTCCGAAGCGTAATCGGCCAGACGCGAGCGTTCGCCCCGGCGCAGTGTGATGTGTGCACTGTGCGGCCAATTCTTGAAACGGTCCACCGCATAGGTGAGGCCGGAGGTGGTTTCGGTGAGGTAGGGCGTGTCGATCTGCTCGACGTTGCCCAGGCAGACGATCTTGGTGCCGGGGCCGGCGCGGGTGATCAAGGTCTTCATCTGCTTCGGGGTGAGGTTCTGTGCCTCGTCCAGTATCAGGTAGCGCGACAGGAAGGTGCGGCCGCGCATGAAGTTCATCGAGCGGATCTTGATGCGACTGGCCAACAGGTCATTGGTAGCGGCTCGGCCCCAGGCGCCGCCGTCCTGGTTGTGGGTGAGCACTTCCAGGTTGTCGGTAAGCGCGCCCATCCACGGCGTCATCTTTTCTTCTTCGGTGCCGGGCAGGAAGCCGATGTCCTCGCCCACGCTGACCGTGGCACGGGTCATGATGATCTCGCGGTAGCGCTGCGTGTCCATGGTCTGCGCCAGGCCGGCGGCCAGTGCGAGCAGGGTCTTGCCGGTGCCGGCGGTGCCGAGCAGGGTGACGAAATCGATCTCCGGGTCCATCAGTGCGTTGAGGGCGAAGTTCTGCTCGCGGTTGCGTGCAGTGATGCCCCAGACCGAATGCGAGCCGTGGCGGAAGTCGTTGACCACCGACAAGGTGACGCGGCCATCGCCCTCGACCTTGCTGACTTTTAGTTCTACTTCGTCGTCGCCAGCCAGATAGGCGTACTGGTTTGGATGCCAGTCTTCGTCGTCGGCGGCTTGGATCTCGTAGCTGGTCCGGCCCTTGTCGCTCCAGCTGCGCAGGCTTTCGCTGTGCTTCTTCCAGAAATCTTCCGGCAGCACGGTGGCGCCGGTGTAGAGCAGGCTGAAATCGTCCAGCGCCCGGTCGTTCTCGTAGTCCTCCGAATCGATGCCGGCGATGGCGGCCTTGATCCGCAGGTTGATGTCCTTGGAGATGAACACCACCGGGGTTTCCGGGTGTTCTTCCTTCAATGCCAGGATCGCGCCGAGGATGGCGTTGTCCGGGATCACCTTGCCAAAGCTCTTGCCGGCCTCGAAGTGACTGGTCTGGAAATACAGGTTGCCGGCGCTCTGCGCGCCGCGCAGCTGCAGGCCCTTCGGTCGTGCCAACGGCACGCCGTTCTGCACGCTGCCGATGCCGGCTTCTTCGATCAGCTCATTGAGGAAGCGGCTCACCTGGCGGGCATTGCGGCTCGCTTCGGTGGTGCCCTTCTTGCCGTTGTCCAGCTCCTCGATCACCTGCATGGGCAGGTAGACATCATGTTCCTCGAATTTGAACAGCGCGGTCGGATCGTGCATCAGCACGTTGGTATCCAGTACGTAGATGCGCTTGCCTCGGGTCATCGTCTATTCCTGGTGGCGGGACAGGGTCACGCCATCGCACCTGCAGGGCAGGGCGATGACGTGGGTTGGAACGGGATGTGGGTCACTTGGTTTTAGCGGCCTTCAGTGCTTCAAGCACGGCATCGGCATGACCGGCGACTTTGACCTTGCGCCATTCCTGCACGAGCTGGCTGTCAGGAGAGATCAGGAAGGTGCTGCGTTCGATGCCCCGCACCTGCTTGCCGTACATGTTCTTCATCTTGATCACGTCGAAGGTGCTGCATAGCGCTTCATCGGCGTCACTGATCAGTGGGAACTTGAAACCCTGCTTGGCGCAGAAGTTGTTGTGCGACTTCACGGAGTCGCGGGAGATGCCGAACACCTGCGCGCCTGCACGCTTGAACTTGGGCAGCAGTGCATTGAAATCCAGGCCTTCGGTGGTGCAGCCGGGGGTGCTGTCCTTCGGGTAGAAGTACAACACCAGCCATTGGCCGGCGAGTTCGCCGAGGCTGGTAGTGGTGCCGCCGGATAGGGCCAGTGGCAGTGCTAGGGTGTCTCGGTCCAGGGTGTCGCCGATGTTCATCAGATCCTTTCCGGAGCCTGGGGTAGTTCGATTGCAATTACATGAAACGCTGCGCGCCTGTGATGGGCGCGCGAATTTCAGAATTTCATCGGGTCCATGATCGCGTCCAGGTTGAGGTGGTCGCAGAACTCGAGGAAATCGTCGCGCAGGGCGGCGATGTGCATGTTGGAGGGTACGCCAATGGTGATCTGCGCAGAGAACATTTCCGCGCCGGTCTGCATGGCCTGGTAGCGGGTGCTCTGCAGGTTTTCGATGGTGATGCCCTGGCGGTCGAAGAAGTCGGCCAGCTGGAACAGGATGCCTGGCTTGTCGGCGGCAACCACTTCCACGATATACGGCAGCAGGTTGGACTGTGCCTGCTTGGCGGCAGTGCGGTACCAGACCAGCTTCAGGTTCTCTTCGCGCTCGAGCCGGGTCAGCATGGCTTCGAGTTTGGCGACGGCATCCCAAGAGCCGGTGGCCAGGGTGGTCACCGAGACATCGCGGCCTACCGTGGACAGGCGGGCATCGACCAGGTTGCAGCCGCTGTCGGCAATTCGACGGGTGACGGACAGCAGGGGGGACTCCGGATGCGTCGTATAGGCGTTGATCAGGAGGTGGTTTTCGGTCGGCAGCGGCCGCGGCGTGGTGTCGGTCAAGGTGGTTCCGGGTGCTAGATAAGTCTGAACAACACCGTTTGGGGGTTGTTCGCTGGTGTCCAGCATACTTGCCCGTGCTTTCGACCGGCAAGTAACATGCCTTCGGTCACGAACCCGCCGCTCGGCGGGCTTCTTTACCCCCACGAAGAGCGACTGACCCTTTGTCCATATCTGGTCTCATCACCGCGCTGGCGACGCCTTTCAAGGCAGACGGCGCACTCGATCCCGACGGCTGGCAGCGCTTGTTGGCGCAGCAGCTCAAGGGCGGCGTCCAGGGTGTGGTGGTAGCTGGCTCCACCGGCGAAGCCTCCACCCTGTCCGACGATGAATACGATGGCCTGCTGCGCAGCGCCGTTGCCGCCTTTGCCGGCAAGGTGCCGGTGCTGGCTGGTACCGGCCTGTCCGGTACCGCCCGCACCATCGCCCTGACCAAACGCGCGGCCGCCAATGGCGCCACCCATGCGCTGGTGGTCACCCCGCCGTATGTGCGGCCCACCCAGGAAGGCCTGCGCCAGCATTACCTGACCGTGGCCGAGCAGGGTGGCCTGCCGGTGCTGCTGTACAACGTGCCCGGGCGCACCGGCTGCGACCTGCTGCCGGAAACCGTCGCCGAGTTGGCCGCGCACCCGAACATCATCGGCATCAAGGAAGCGGTGGGCGATACCACCCGCCTGAAAGCCCTGCTGGAGCTGCGCAGCGACAGCTTCGCCATCCTCAGTGGTGACGATGGCTCGGCCGCCCGTTCCATGTTGTCTGGCGCCGACGGCCTGATTTCGGTCGGCTCCAACGTATTGCCTGGCGCTTACCGCACCCTGTGTGACCTGGCCCGCGCTGGTCAGCATGAAGCGGCCGAGGCCTGGGATGCCCGTCTGCAGCCGTACCACGATTTCTGCGGTGTCGAGTCCAACCCCATTCCGGTCAAGGCGCTGTTGCAGCGCATCGGCATCGGTGATGGGCTGCGCTTGCCACTGCTCCCGCTTTCCGCGCAATACCACGCACATGCCGATCACTTGGCCGCTGACGTGGGTGCGTTGGAAGAACTATCCAGCCGCTGATCCGGCGGCCTTTGAACTCTGGAGATTCACCCATGCGTCAAACCTCTACCGTTCGCGTGTTTTCGCTGGTGCTGCTGGGCGTAGTCACCGCCGTGGCCACCTCTGGCTGCTTCTTCAAGCGCGGTGCGCGCGGCGACTATGCGTTGGCCCCGGAAGCACGCCCGCTGGAAGTGCCGCCGGATCTGAACCTGCCCAACACCGCCGGTTCGGCGCCGATCCCGGCACTGGCCTCCGCAGCCAAGCCGGCGGCTACTTCGGCCGCTACCGTGGCTTCGTCGCAGAGCGGTTTCACCGTCAGCGGCAGCCGTGACGACGTATTTGGCAAGGTCGGTGAGGCGCTTGCCGGTGTCGAAGGCCTGACCATCGCCAGCCGCGCGCAGTTGCTGGGTTCCTACGATGTCGCCTTTGAGGGCAGCAACTTCCTGGTGCGTGTGGTCGCAACCGACGCTGGTGCCTATGTATCGGCGGTGGATCCGCGCGGCATGCCGGCCACCGATGCCGCTGCCACCAAGCTGATCGCCGCGCTGAAGGCCAAGCTGGCCGGTTGATCGCGCTGTTCGGGCAATAAAAAAAGGGCGCCTGCGGAAGCGGGCGCCCTTTTCATTGGCTGGCTGTTGGGCTGGCTATGCGGCGGCTCAGCGTTCCAGCAGCTTCAGCTTGTCTGGTTTGCCGTCCCACTCGGCAGCATCGGCCGGCGGGTCTTTACGTATGGTCAGCACCGGCCAGGCCTTGGCCAACTCGGCATTGAGCGCGACAAAACCTTCCTGGCCGGCGGGCACGTCATCTTCCGGGAAGATGGCGTTGACCGGGCATTCGGGCTCGCACAGCGTGCAGTCGATGCATTCATCAGGGTCGATCACGAGGAAGTTGGGGCCTTCGTGGAAGCAATCCACGGGGCAGACTTCAACGCAATCGGTGTGTTTGCACTTGATGCAGTTTTCGGTAACGACAAAAGGCATGGTGGGGTCCGGCTTTGAACCCTGCAATTCTAGATCAGGATGCAGGGGCTGGGCGGGGGCATTCTCATTGGCCAGGGCTGCAGGCGCAGTGAAACGTGCCGGAGCCAGGGCCCTGGGGCGCTGGCGGGTGTAAAAAGCAAAAAACCCCGCAGGGCGGGGCTTTTGCATTCGCAGACGGAGTTGGCGCTCCCTAGGGGACTCGAACCCCTGTTTTAGCCTTGAGAGGGCCACGTCCTAACCACTAGACGAAGGGAGCGTTTGGTCGCGTCTGGCGAGCGCGCTAGTATATGCATCTGGTTGCCGCTCGGCAATCCCGTAAACCCAACTGGAAGCGCCAACATCAATTCCATAGTTACAACGCCGTTCACCGTCCGCGTGATCCCGCGCGACCAGCACACCATCTCGCGCCGGGATATCAGTCCCAATGCGCTGCGGGTGCTCTACCGTCTGCGCGAATCCGGCTTCGGCGCCTATCTTGTGGGTGGCGCTGTGCGCGACCTATTGGTAGGTGGACGCCCCAAGGATTTCGACGTGGCCACCGACGCTACGCCGGAGCAGGTCAAACAACTGTTCCGCAATTGCCGGCTGATCGGCCGCCGCTTCCGCCTCGCCCACGTGGTATTTGGTCGCGAGATCATCGAAGTGGCGACGTTCCGCGCCAACAGTGATGACGGCAGCGGCGACCGTGAGGTTGAGAACGGCATGCTGGTCCGCGACAACGTCTACGGCAGCATCGAAGACGATGCGGTCCGCCGCGACTTCACCTGCAACGCGCTGTATTACGCCATCGAGGACTTCTCGGTGCGTGACTACACCGGCGGCTTTGAAGACGTACTGGCACGCCGGATGAAGCTGATTGGCGATCCGGAGCAGCGCTACCGCGAAGACCCGGTGCGCATGCTGCGCGCGGTGCGGCTGGCGGCCAAACTCAACTTCGAGATCGAAGCGGCTACCGCCGAGCCGATCCCGCGCCTTGCTTCGTTGCTGAGTGAGGCCGCGCCGGCGCGCTTGTTCGAGGAAGTGCTGAAGCTGTTCCTGTCCGGGCATGGCGTGGCCAGCTTTGAAGGGCTGGAGCGTTACGGCCTGCTGGCGGTGCTGTTCCCCGAGAGCGCTGCCGCGCTGAAGAGCAACCGCACTGGTGCCTTGCGCCGCATCCTGATCGAAGGCCTGCGCAATACCGACGAACGTGTCGCCAACGAGGAGCCGGTGTCGCCGGCCTTCCTGTTCGCGCTGCTGCTGTGGCCGGCCTTCTGCCGCGCGCTGATCGGCCTGCAGAAGCAGGGCCTGGCGCCGGAAGAAGCGCAGCGCCGTGCCGCCGACCGGGTGACCCTGCATCAGCTGAGCACGATTGCCCTGCCGCGCCGCTTCTCGTTGCCGATGCAGGAGATCTGGCTGCTGCAGTCGCGCTTCAGTACCCGCCAGCGCAAGCGCGTGTTGCGCACCTTGAGCCACCCGCGTTTCCGTGCTGCGTTCGATTTCCTGGCCCTGCGTCAGGCCGCTTCCAGCGAGCATCAGGAAGACATCGCGTTCTGGCGCGAGGCCCAGGCCGAGGCCGGGCACGAAGTGGGTGCTGGGCTGGATTCGGTGCATACCGATGGTGAGGCGGAAGAGGGCGCGGCACCGCGTCGTCGTCGCCGTCGTCGCCGTCCTGGCGGTGGCAGCGCGACTGCGGGCGAGTAAGCAGCGATGGTTGTAGCGTGTATCGGGCTGGGCGCGAACCTTGGGGACGCGCCCGCCACCCTGCGTTCGGCGATCGATGTGCTGGCGCAGCTGCCGGGCGTGCAGCTGCTGGCCAGCTCGCGCCTGTATCGCACCCCGGCCTGGGGCAACGAGGCGCAGCCGGACTTCATCAATGCAGCGGTTGCGCTGCAGACCGATCTGCCGGCGCCGCAGCTGCTGGAGCAGTTGCTGGCGATCGAGCAGCAGTTCGGGCGGGTGCGTGAGCCGGGCCAGCATTGGGGGCCGCGCTTGCTCGACCTGGACCTGCTCTTGTATGCCGAGCAGGTGATCGACCTACCGCAGTTGCAGGTGCCGCATCCCTTCCTGCATCAGCGCGGTTTCGCGCTGCTGCCCTTGGCAGACGTGGCGCCAGACGCCCTGATTCCGGGCCATGGAACAGTGCGGGACGTATTGGTAGGCATCAATACCTGCGGTATCGACCCGATAGGGGGATAATGGTCGGCTCATAAGCCACCGTTATGACCACATGAGCACACACGCAGATAGCAAGCCCTGGACCGTCCCCGCATTGGCCGAGGCCAAGCGCAATGGCCAGAAGCTGGTCATGTTGACCGCTTACGACGCCGGCTTTGCCCGTGCCTTCGACGCCAATGGCGTGGACCTGATCCTGGTCGGCGACTCGTTGGGCATGGTGGTGCAGGGGCACGATTCGACGCTGCCGGTCAGCGTTGACGATGTGGTCTATCACACCCGCGCGGTCGCTGGTGTACTGGAACGCGCACTGTTGATCTCTGATCTGCCGTTCGGCGCCGATGCCACCGCCGAGCGCGCGCTGGATGCCTCGCTCAAGCTGCTGCAGGCCGGCGCGGAGATGGTCAAGATTGAAGGTGCTGGCTTCAAGCTGGACATCATCCGTCACCTGGTCGAGCGCGAAATCCCGGTTTGCTCGCACCTGGGCCTGACCCCGCAGTCGGTGCTGCGCCTGGGCGGGTACCGCGTGCAGGGCCGTGGCGATGCTGCCAAGCAGCTGCTGGACGATTCCAAGGCCGTGGCCGAGGCCGGCGCCAGCCTGCTGGTGCTGGAGTGCGTGCCGACCCCGATTGCCGGCCGCGTCACCGCCGAAATCACGATTCCCACCATCGGTATTGGCGCCGGTCCGGATTGCGACGGACAGGTGCTGGTGCTGCATGACTTCCTCGGTCTGGACAGCGGTCACCGACGTCCCAAGTTCGTCAAGGATTTCCTTGCCGAAGGCGGCTCGGTGGCCGGTGCCGTCCGTGCCTATGCCGACGCCGTGCGCGCTGGCATCTTCCCCGACGCAGAACACGCTTACGCATCATGATCGAAACCGTTACCGAACTTTCCCGGCTGCGCGCCATTGTCAGCGGCTGGAAGCGCGAGGGCCTGCGCGTTGCGCTGGTGCCGACCATGGGCAATCTGCACGCTGGCCACTACTCGCTGGTGAAGCTGGCGCGTGAACACGCAGACAAGGTGGTCTCCAGCGTCTTCGTCAACCCGACCCAGTTCGGTCCGAACGAGGATTTCACCCGTTACCCGCGTACGCCCGAGGCTGACACCAGCGGCCTGGAGAAGGCCGGCTGTGACGTGCTGTGGCTGCCCACGGTGGAATCCATGTACCCGTTTGGCGTCGACTTGGCTGCCAACGTGCATGTGCCCGGTGTCAGTTCACTGCTGGAGGGCGCGCATCGCCCGGGGCACTTCGATGGCGTCTGCACGGTGGTGAGCCGGCTGTTCAACCAGGTGCAGCCGGATGTGGCCGCGTTTGGGCGCAAGGACTACCAGCAGCTGGCGGTTATCCAGCAGATGGTGGCCGACCTGGCGTTCCCGATCCAGATCCTCGGTGGCGAGATCGTGCGCGAGACCGATGGTCTGGCGATGAGCTCGCGCAACCAGTACCTGACCGCCGATGTACGGCCGCAGGCCACGCTGATTCGCAAGGTGTTGCTGGCCGCGCGTGATGCCTATCTGGGTGGTGCCGAGCGGGTGACGGTGGAGCAGCAGGCGGCGGCGCAGTTGGAAGCTGGTGGCTACCTGGTGGATTACGCAGTGGTGCGCATGCCCGATCTGAGCGAGCCCGGCGCAAGCCATGAAGGTGCCCGTGTGGCGCTGGTGGCGGCCAAGCTGGGCAATACCCGTTTGATCGACAACATTGAGTTCTGAATCCGCGGGTTCTGAATAGGGCAGCTGGCGGACTTTGTTTGTCCATCAGCAAGCCTCTGTATGACAGCCAATGGCGCCCTTGTGGCGCCATTGCTGTATCCGGGCAAACGCCACGGGAAAGGTCATGTTGCGGTGCGGGCAAGGGCGCGTGCCGGTGCTAGACTGCGCCCTTTCTCACGCAGTTTCGGCATTGTCATGCAACTCACCCTGCTCAAGACCAAGATTCACCGCGCCACCGTCACCCATTCGGAGCTGAACTACGAAGGCTCCATCGCGATCGACGACAACCTGCTGCAGGCCACCGGCATCCGCGAATTCGAACAGGTGCACATCTGGGACGTGACCAACGGTGCCCGTTTCACCACCTACGCTCTGCGCGCGGAAGCCGGCAGCGGCGTGATCTCGCTCAACGGTGGCGCTGCGCGCCACGTGCAGGTGGGCGACATCATCATCATCGCTGCCTTCGCCGGCATGAGCGAAGAAGAAGCCAGCACGTTCAAGCCCAAGCTTGTCTACGTTGACGGCGACAACCGCATTTCCCACACCAACGACAGTATCCCCACACAGGCCGCATGATCACCAACAACGGATTCGACGTATTGCACGCCCACGCCCAGCGTCTGCAGGGCACCGGCATTCCCTCGCTGATGGCCGCAGAGCCTGACCGGGTGCAGCGCTTGGCGCTGAAAGTCGGTCCGTTGTATGTGAACTTCGCGCGGCAGAAATACGACCGCGCGGCCTTGGCTGCCTTGTTGGAACTGGCCGCCGCGCGCGATGTCGCCGGCGGTTTCCAGCGTCTGTTCGCTGGCCAGAAGATCAACCACACCGAAGATCGCGCGGTGCTGCACAGCGCGCTGCGCGGCGATGCCAGCGATGCGTCGGTCGCTGTGGCTGCGCGCGCTGAAGCGGTGGCGGTACAGGCGCAGATGGGTGGCTTGATCAAGGCGCTGGAAGCCAGCAATGTCACCGACATCGTCAGTGTCGGCATCGGCGGTTCGGATCTGGGCCCGCGTCTTGTCGCCGATGCGCTGCGTCCGGCGTCCGGCGCACGTTTCCGTGTGCATTTCGTCTCCAATGTCGACGGCGCGGCAATGCAGCGCACCTTGGCGACGCTGGACCCGGCGACCACCGCCGGCATCCTGATTTCCAAGACTTTCGGTACCCAGGAAACCCTGCTCAACGGCCGCATCCTGTGTGATTGGCTGGGTGGCAGCGAGCGTCTATACGCCGTCAGTGCCAACCCCGAGCGCGCCGCCAAGGCCTTCGACATCGCCGCCGAGCGCGTGCTGCCGATGTGGGACTGGGTGGGCGGCCGTTACTCGCTGTGGTCGGCGGTGGGCTTCCCGATTGCCTTGGCAATCGGTTTCGAGCGCTTCGGCCAGCTGCTGGAGGGCGCTGCGCAGATGGACGCGCACGCGGCCAGTGCACCGCTGGCAAGCAACCTGCCGGTGCTGCACGCGCTGACCGATATCTGGAACCGCAATGTGCTGGGTTACGCCACCCATGCAGTGATGACCTACGACCAGCGCATGGCGCTGTTGCCGGCCTATCTGCAGCAGCTGGTGATGGAAAGCCTGGGCAAGCGGGTCAAGCGCGACGGCAGTCCGGTCGATGGCGACACCGTTTCGGTGTGGTGGGGTGGTGCTGGTACCGACGTGCAGCATAGCTTCTTCCAGGCGCTGCACCAGGGCACGAGCATCGTGCCGGCCGATTTCATCGGCTGCGTGCGCAATGATGATCCCTACGAGATCAACCACCAGGCCTTGTTGGCCAACCTGCTGGCGCAGACCGAAGCGCTGGCCAACGGTCAGGACAGCGAAGATCCGCACCGCCAGTATCCGGGCGGACGCCCGAGCACGATGATCCTGCTGGATGCGCTGACCCCGCAGTCGCTGGGCGCGTTGATCGCCATGTACGAACACGCGGTCTACGTGCAGTCGCTGATCTGGGACATCAACGCCTTCGATCAGTTCGGTGTTGAACTGGGCAAGCAGTTGGCCAGCCAGTTGTTGCCGGCAGTGCAGGGTGAGGCTGTGGAGATTGCTGACCCGATGACCCGGGAGTTGTTGGCGCGGCTGCGCTGAGAGCAGATTGTTGTTTGCAACAAAAAAAGCCGCGCAGAGATGCGCGGCTTTTGCTTTGCCCCCTCCCTTTGCCGAAGGCAAGGGGAGGGTTGGGGAGGGGTAGCTCTTGCTGTTCAAGCGAACGTCAACAGCTGCCCTCACCCCAACCCCTCTCCCGCAGGCGGGAGAGGGGCTCTGTTTTGCTCCCACCCTTTGCCGAAGTCAAGGGGAGGGTTGGGGAGGGGTGAGCCTTTGCTGTTCAAGCAAACGTCAGAAGCTGCCCTCACCCCAACCCCTCTCCCGCAGGCGGGAGAGGGGCTTCAAGCGGGGTTACCTGTTCGGGTCGCGTTCCGGGCTTGGCCGCTTGGTGAGCTTGCGCTGCAGCGAGCGCCTATGCATGCCGAGCAATCGTGCGGCTGCGGACACATTGCCGCCTGTTTCATGCAGCGCCTGCTGGATGTGCTCCCACTGCAGGCGGCTGATCGGCGTCATCGCATCCGGCGGTTCAACATCCTCGGGCTCCTCGCCGGCCTCATCTTCCTCGCCAAGCGCGCGCAGGATCATCTGCACGGTTGCCGGCTTCGGCAGGTAGTCATCGGCGCCCAGCTTGATCGCTTCCACCGCGGTGGCGATGGAGGCATAGCCGGTGACCAGCAGGATGCGCATGTCCTGACGCAGCTCGCGCAGCGGCTGGATCAGGTTCAAGCCGGATTCGCTGCCCAACTTCAGGTCGATCAATGCGAACGCTGGCGGCGTCTGTGTGGCCAGCTGCATGGCGCTGGAGATGTCGGTGGCGATGATGGTTTCAATGCCGCGGCGGGCCAGGGTGCGCTGCAGGGTGCGCAGATAGAGCGGGTCGTCATCGACCAGCAGGCCGTGGGTGGCAGCAGCATTCATGAACTTACCTCGATGTTGTTCAACGGCAGGCGAAAGCCGACGCGTGCTCCCTGGCCTTCGGCCGGGCGCATCCACAATTCGCCGTGCAGACGCTCAATGGTGGCATGCGACAGTGCCAGGCCGACACCCATGCCATTGCTTTTGCCGCTGTTGAACAAGGTGCCGGGCAGGGCGGCATCATTGGCGTTGAAGCCTGGGCCGTAGTCACGGACTTCGCCGTAAAGCTGGCCCTCGTGGATGCGGATGTCCAGATCTATCTGTGCACGGCCTGCGTGTTCGCCCGCGTCGGCGGCATTGTTCAGCAGTACCTGCAGCAGATGGCCGATGCCGGGGTCCAGCTTCAGGTGCAGCGGCGCATCCGGGTTGCGTCGCAACTGGATGGTCGGACGCACCAGTCGCCATTGTTCCAGCACGCTGGCGATGGATACCGGTGCGCGACTGCCTGCGCCTTCGGCGGGGGCGGCCAGCGCCAGCACCTTTTCCCGGCATTGCACCAGCAGCTCGCGCAGGGTTTCCAGGTCGTCGCGCATCTCAGGGGTGGCGGCGCCCTGCTCGACGATGTCGTCGGTGAGCAGGGTCATGGTCGCCAACGGCGTGTTGAGCTCATGGGCGACAGAGGCGGCGTGCGTGGCCAGCGCAACAATGCCTTCATTGCGGACGAAGCGCTCGCGCAGCATCGCCAGCTGGTTCTCTCGCTCGCGCAGTGCAGCCGCCAGGCGGGTCGAGAACACCAGGACCACCACGCTTGAAAGCAGGAAGTTGGCCGCTGCGCCCCACAGGTGCAGGCTCATGGTGTCGAAATAACCGCCTTCCAACGGCAGGCCGAATACCGCACTCAGCGCATAACCACCCACGCAGGCGGCGGCCACGGCATGTGTCCAGCGCAGCGGCAGCGCCAACGCGGCCAGGGCGATCAGGATCAGGAACAGCGAGCCGAACGGATTGGCGATGCCGCCGCTCCAGCCCACCATCCAGGTCAGTACCGTGACATCGACCAGGATGTGGCCGAAGGCGGTGACCGGGGCGGGATCGGTGTCATGCACACGCAGCTGCACGTACAGGTTGAACAGAGCCAGCACGGCGACGCCGGCCCATAGTGGTTCCTGCGGCAGTTCCAGTCCCAGCAGCCAGGTGGCTACAAGAATCGTGGCAGCCTGGCCTGCGGTGGCCAGCCAGCGCAGGCTGCACAGGGTGCGAAGAAAAGAGGTGTCTCGGGTTTCCATGGCGCAATCGTATGCTGTCGCGGCGGCTACCACGCAATCCAAGGTTCATGCCGTACGGGTGGCTGGCGCGCTAAAATGGGCAATGCATGACGCCGTGACCCGCCCAACACCGCCCACCGACGCTACCGCGTGGCCCCGCCGCATCACCCAATCCGTCGCCATCGGCGGTGTAAAGGTGGGCGGAGGCAATCCCGTGGTGGTGCAGTCGATGACCAATACCGATACCGCCGATGTGGCTGCCAGCGTCAAGCAGGTGGCTGAACTCTGGCGCGCGGGCTCGGAGATGGTGCGACTGACCGTCAACAATCCCGAATCGGCTGCGGCCATTCCGCGCATCGTCGAGAAGTTGGCGATGATGGGCATCGAGGTGCCGCTGATCGGTGACTTCCATTACAACGGCCATCAGTTGCTGACCGGCGAACCGGCCTGCGCCGAGGCACTGGCCAAGTACCGCATCAATCCGGGCAATGTCGGCTTCGGCAAGAAGAAAGACACCCAGTTCGCGCAGTTGATCGAATTCGCCATCAAGTACAACAAGCCGGTGCGCATTGGCGCCAACTGGGGCTCGTTGGACCAGGCGCTTGCCGCCAAGCTGATGGACGAGAACAGCCAGCGTTCGCAGCCTTGGGATGCCGGCCGCGTGCTGCGCGAGGCCTTGATCCGCTCGGCGCTGGATTCGGCCGAGACCGCGGTTGAGCTCGGCCTGCCGCGCGATCGCATCGTGCTGTCGGCCAAGGTCAGCGGCGTGCAGGAATTGATTGCCGTCTACCGCGATCTGGCGCTGCGCTCGGATTTCGCATTGCACCTTGGCCTGACCGAGGCCGGCATCGGCAGCAAGGGCATCGTCGCTTCGTCGGCGGCGCTGGCGGTGCTGATGCAGGAAGGCATCGGCGACACCATCCGCATCTCGCTGACACCCGAGCCGGGCCAGTCGCGCACGCAGGAAGTCATCGTCGCCCAGGAGTTGCTGCAGACCACCGGTCAGCGCGCCTTCACGCCGATGGTCACGGCTTGCCCGGGCTGCGGCCGTACCACCTCCGAGTTCTTCCAGGAGCTGGCCAAGGTGGTGCAGAACCACGTGCGCGAAAAGATGCCGGTGTGGCGCGTCAGCCATCCCGGTGCGGAGAACATGACGCTCGCGGTGATGGGCTGCATCGTCAACGGTCCGGGCGAGTCGCGTCACGCCAATATCGGTATTTCGCTGCCGGGTACCGGCGAAACCCCGGCAGCGCCGGTGTTTGTTGACGGTGAGAAGAAGATCACCTTGCGCGGTGACAACATCGCCCATGAGTTCGTCGCCTTGATTGATGACTATGTCGAGACCCGGTATGCCCGAAGCTCCGGTTGATTCCCGGAGCGAAGCTGCCGGTCTGCGCCGCTGGCTCGCCCACAATGCGTGGCGGCTGGTGGTGTTGTTCATCGGTGTGCTGCTGCCGCTGGCCGGCTTCGTGGCCTTGGCCGACGAGATCCATGAGGCTGAAGCCTTCCATTTCGACGCGGTTCTGCTGTTGCGCATGCATGCGATGGCCACGCCTGGCCTGAATGATTTCTTCGTGTTGATGTCCGAGCTGGGCTATCAGTGGGGCGTCATTCCCGTGGATATCCTTATCGTGGCCGTGCTGCTGTTGCAGCGACATTGGCGCAAGGCTGCATTCGCGGCGACGGCGTTCATCGGCTCGGCGCTGTTGAACCTGGGCAGCAAGCAGATCTTCCAGCGCGAACGCCCGAGTCTATGGGAGTCGATTGCACCGGAAAGCACGTTCAGCTTCCCCAGCGGGCACGCAATGGGCTCGATGACGCTCGCACTGACCCTGGTGTTTTTGACCTGGCGCACGCGCTGGCGGTGGCCGGTGGTGGCGGTTGTCAGCGGTTTTGTTGTTTCGGTCGGCCTGTCACGGGTCTACCTGGGGGTGCATTACCCCTCGGACATCCTTGGCGGCTGGTGTGCCGCAACGATCTGGGTAACAGGCGTGTATATGATGATGTTCCGTCGGCGCTGGTCCTTGCCCGCGCCTTGAGGTGCACTGCAATTGGTAGTGTCCAAAAGGTAAGAGAAGTCCTAAGTCATTGGACGAATTGACCTGATGGATACAGTATTGGCTGCGACGGCATAGTGAGCTCGCCAGCCGCAGGCACATAAACCGCATCATCCTGATGCTCAAAACAACAGATACATTTCCTGCGAGCGGGTGTCCGATAGAGCCCAGTTGGGTCACTTCTGCTTGATAATACACATGGCCTTGCCATGAGGGACGGGGGAGGGCCGTCGCCTCGCATGCTCGGATTTTGCCGCGCCCAAGGCTTCAACTGTCACCTCGCCGCGAGGAATCCTTCATGACCATCAGCGTTTTTCTTATCGATGACCACGCACTAGTGCGCACGGGCATTCGGATGATTCTTTCGGGGCAAACCGGGATAGAAGTCGTCGGCGAAGCGGACAGCGGCGATGTCGCGCTGCCGCAGATCCGCCGCCTCAAGCCTGACGTCGTACTGTGCGATCTGCATCTGCCGGGCCTGAGTGGGCTGGAGATCACCGAGCGCATCGTCAAGGGCGACCACGGCACCAAGGTAATCATTGTTTCCGTGCTGGAAGATGGGCCAATGCCCAAGCGCTTGTTGGAGGCTGGTGCTTCCGGCTACGTGGGCAAGGGTGGGGACTCGAAAGAGCTGATCCGTGCCGTGCATGACGTTGCCATCGGCAAGCGTTATCTGGCCACCAGCATTGCGCAGAATCTGGCGCTGTCCAATCTGGAAGGCGGCGAATCGCCGTTCGACCTGCTCTCGCCGCGTGAGCTGGAAGTGGCGTTGCTGTTGATCCAGGGCCACCGCCAGGAAGAGATCGCCCGTCGCCTGAGCCTCAGCGCCAAGACCGTGAACACCCACAAGGCGCGTCTGTTCCAGAAGTTGGGTGTGCAGGACAACATCGCGCTGGCCAGGCTTGCCGCGCAGTACGGCGTGGGCGATCCCAGCAAGGCGATCTGAGGCCAGAAGAGCTTCTGCCAGGCTTTTTCTGCAGAATGGGCCTTCGAGTGCAGTTGAATCAGAAGAGCGCAGCGGCAACGTTGCGCTCTTTTTGTTTTTTTGGCGTTGTGGGGCACGCCAGCCCAACCTTCGCCTGTGGGAGCGGCGTGAGCCGCGAAGCTGGCGTTGCTCAAGCCCCGGCGGCTGTGCCCTCTGATGATGTGCGTGTTTCGCGGCTGACGCCGCTCCCACAAGAAGCTTGAAGCGCAGCCGCTGCGGTTACGTGGTCCAGAAACGCAGAAAGCGGCCCGAAGGCCGCTTTCCGTTTTTGCACAAACTTGACGGATCAGCCGTTACGCGGCTGGTCGTCTTCCTGCTTCTCGGCCTCAGCTTCGGTCACGACGCTGTCGGCATGCACGGCCGGAGCCGCGACGACGACGGGTGCCGGCGCTACGGTCTCGACGACCGGCTTTTCAGCGCTTTCCTCAACAACCGCGGTCTGGGCGAACAACTGCCCGTTCTCCGGTGCTGCGGGCTCCGGTGCTGCAACTACGGCCGGTTCCGGCTGCAGGGTGCTGACGGGGGTCGGCACTGTGTTGACCGGTGCAACAGGCGCGGCCTGCTCGCTCGGTGCAGCGGCAACTACCGGTGCACTGACAACCACCGGAGCTTCGACCACAGCGACAACCGGGGCAGTGATGACCGCTTCGACGACAGCTTCTGCCGGGGCGGTGGTTGCCTGCTCGGCCTTGACCACTGCTGGTTCGGCGGTAGCAGGCACTTCGACGGCAGCGACCGGTGCAGGTGCGGCAACTTCGACAACGGTTGCTTCAACAGCAAGCACTTCGACATCAGCGGCAGGTGCTGCGGCAGCAACCGCAACAACGGCTGCAGCAGCTTGCACCGGTGCAGCAACAGCCGGCTTGGCTGCTACTGGAGCGGAAGCCGGAGCGGCCGGAGTTGCGGGTTCGTCATCGAACTCGAACTCGGGCTGGCTGCTGGCGGGCTTGGCCGAAGCTTCATTGACGTCGCCATCGGCGTCATCAAAAGCGTCCAGACCATCCTCGTCACCGCCCAGGTTTTCACCGCCGGCGGCACCTTCACCGTTGCCACGACGGCGGCGACGGCCGCCGCGGCGACCGCGACGACGACGACCACCGGCTTCGCCGGCACCGTCTTCGGCTGCTGCAACCGGGTTGCCGTTCTCGTCGACGACCACAGCCATTGCTGGCTGCTCCTCGGAGACGACCGCTGGCTTGGCGATCTCGGCAGCAATGGTGTTTTCCTTCACCACGGCATCGGTGTTGGCAACGGCTTCGTTTGCCACAATCGCTGCCGCGGCAACCACCGGTGCCGCAACGGCCGGTGCAGCTGCGCGAGCGGCTTCCTGCTGTGGCTGCTGCTGGCGTGCGGGTTTCTCGCCTTGCACGTTCTGCTGCTGGACCTGCTTGTCGCTGTCCTGCTGCGGCTTGGGCTGCTTGGGCTGCTTCGGCTGCTTGCCCTGCTGCTGCTCGTTGTTGCGCGGCTGCTTGGGCTGCTGCTGGGCCTGCTCACCGCGCTGCTGTTCATTGCGCTGCTTGGGCTGCTGCTGGGCGTTGTTCTGTGCCTGCTGCTGGCCCTGTTGCTGCGGCTTGTCAGCGTTCTGGCGGCGATCTTCGCGGCGCTGCTCATCACGGCGGTTGCCATTGGCGTTGCCGCCAGCATTTGCATTGGCGTTGCCGCCGCGGCCCTGCTGGCCGTTGCGGCCGTCACGGCGCTGGTTGCCGCGCTCGTTGCGGTTGTTGCGGCCGTTGTCCTGACGCTGCGGCTGTGCAGGCTGTGCGGCCGGGGTCGGCTCGCCGCCGAACACGCGCTTCAGCCAACCCATCACGCCGCCTGCGGCGGGCGCGACAGGTGCGGCAACCGGTGCCGGAGCCGGTGCGGCTTCGACGACTTCACGGATCGGCGCAGGCTGGCTGTGCTTGACGTGGGTTACGGCCGGTGCCGGGATGTTCAACTGTGCCTTGGTCAATGCATGCACCGGCAGCTTGCGCGGGGTGCCGCGCTGGTAGCTGGGCTTGTTCGACTCTTCACCCAGCTCGTTGTCGCGCAGGCGCGTGACTTCGTAGTGCGGGGTGTGCAGCTGCTCGTCGGCAACGATGACGATGGGTGCGTCATGGCGCTGCTCGATTTCACGCAGGGCGCTGCGCTTCTCGTTGAGCAGGTAGTTGGCGATCTCGACCGGGGCCTGGACCAACACCTGTCCGGTGTTCTCCTTCATCGCATGCTCTTCGGCAACGCGGATGATGGACAGCGACAGCGACTCGATGCTGCGCATGCGGCCCTGACCGTCACAACGCGGGCAGACGATCTGGCTGGATTCGCCCAGGCTCGGACGCAGGCGCTGACGGCTCATTTCCATCAGGCCGAAGCGCGAGATGCGGCCCAGCTGGACGCGGGCACGGTCGTACTTCAGCGCATTCTGCAGGCGGTTTTCGACTTCGCGCTGGTGCTTGCTGGAGGACATGTCGATGAAATCGATGACCACCAGGCCGCCCAGGTCGCGCAGGCGCAGCTGGCGGGCAACTTCTTCGGCCGCTTCCAGATTGGTCTGGAAGGCGGTGTCTTCGATGTCGCTGCCCTTGGTGGAGCGGGCGGAGTTGACGTCGACCGCGGTCAGCGCTTCGGTCTGGTCAACCACGATCGAGCCGCCGGACGGCAGGCGCACGTTGCGCTCGTAGATCGCCTCGATCTGCGATTCGATCTGGAAGCGGTTGAACAGCGGGATGTCGTCCTTGTAATGCTTGAGCTTGCGCAGGGTCTGCGGCATCACCTGCTGCATGAAGTCGCGTGCGGTCTCGTACAGCTCTTCGGTGTCGACCAGGATCTCGCCGACGTCCGAGCGCAGGTAGTCGCGCAGGGCGCGCACGATCAGGCGCGATTCCTGGTAGATCAGGAACGGGGCCGGCTTGGTCAGTGCGGCTTCGGCGATCGAGCGCCATACCTGCAACAGATAGTCCAGATCCCACTGCAGCTCTTCAGCATCGCGGCCGACGCCGGCGGTGCGGATGATCACGCCCATGTCGTCGGGGATGTTCAGCTTGTCCAGCGCTTCCTTCAGGGCGGCGCGGTCTTCACCCTCGATGCGACGGGACACGCCGCCGGCAGAGGGGGAGTTCGGCATCAGCACCATGTAGCGGCCGGCCAGGGAGATGAAGGTGGTCAGGGCCGCGCCCTTGTTGCCACGCTCTTCCTTGTCGACCTGCACGACGATTTCCTGGCCTTCGCGTAGGAGTTCCTTGATGCCGGCTTTGTTGTGGTCCACGCCCGCCTGGAAGTAATCGCGGGAGATTTCCTTGAGCGGCAGGAAGCCATGGCGGTCGCCGCCGTACTCGACAAAGGCAGCCTCGAGCGACGGCTCAAGGCGGGTGATGCGGCCCTTGTAGATGTTGGACTTCTTCTGTTCCTTGGACGGTTGCTCGATGTCGATGTCGTACAGGTTTTGCCCGTCGACGATGGCCACGCGCAGTTCTTCAGCCTGCGTGGCATTGATCAGCATTCGCTTCATTGTGCGTTCCTCGCGCGCTGCTACCGCGCGGAACGCCATGGGGTTTCGCCTCTGGACACGGTTCGCCGCCCATTCGCGCAGGCGCGGGCAGGGCGGCTTGGGTTTCCAGCGCTACGACACCACGGCAGGCCGCGGGAGCGCTTCTTTCTTGTTTTAGGTGTTTCAGGGCCGGCGGCCGCCCGCGGCCGTAGCCGATGGCGTCGCGCGGGACATGGGTTTCGTCCAGCTCGGATGCTTTTTTGGCATCCGGCGATGGCCGGGAACGCCGACGAGCCGCTAACATGGCCGCCCCGGGGGCGGTGGCCGCGCACTGTGCCGGATTCGTAGGGAGCGGGGCTTCTGGCCCTGACCAACTTCCAACGAAATCAAACCCTTATATCGCCCCCCGAGTGTAGCAGAATAAATAGGCCGATGACTGATTCCGACAAGCCCCAAGCACCGCCTGCCGCCAAGAGCAGCGTGCGCATGATCAAAGTGCCCGAAGACAGGGCAGGACAGCGACTGGACAACTTTTTGTTGGGTCAGCTGAAGGGCGCGCCACGCAGCCTGGTCTATAAATTGGTCCGCAGTGGCCAGGTCCGGGTGAATGGCGGCCGTGCCAAGGCCGACCGCAAGCTGGATGGTGGTGAAGAGGTCCGTATCCCGCCGGTCAATCTCAATGAGATTGGAGACAAGGCGCCGCCGCCGAGCAGCTTCCTGCAGCGTATGGAAGAAGCCATCGTCTTCGAGGACGCCAAGCTGTTGGTGATCAACAAGCCGACCGGCGTGGCAAGCCATGGTGGTAGCGGTATCAGCCACGGTGCGATCGAGACCATGCGTGCGCTGCGGCCGAACATGAACCTGGAACTGGTGCACCGGCTGGACCGGGACACCTCCGGCCTGCTGATCCTGGCCAAGAAGCGCTCAGCTCTGGTCGAGCTGCAGGCCTTGCTGCGTGAAGACCATGGCGGCATCCAGAAGCGCTACCTGACCTTGCTGGCCGGGCGCATGCCGGACGGTGTAATGAGTGTCGATGCACCGCTGCATGTCGGCCTGCGTCAGGGCGGCGAGCGCCATGTTCAGGTGAATGCGATCGGCAAGCCGTCGCTGAGTCATTTCAAGGTATTGGAGCGTCGCGGCGGGCAGTCGTACTGCGAAGTCCGGATTGAAACCGGCCGCACCCACCAGATCCGCGTACACGCCCAGCATATTGGCCATCCGGTCGCAGGTGACGACAAATACGGCGATCCTGTAGTCAACAAGCGCTTTCGCGAGCAGATCGGGCTTAAACGCCTGTTCCTGCACGCAGCCTCGCTGGAGTTCGCGCTGGATGGCGGCAAGACACCTTATGTATTGAATGCGCCGTTGCCGCAGGATCTGGTGGATGCGCTGAACAAGCTTTGAAGGTTTGAAGCCGGGAGTGGGGGTATGGTGATGCGGGGTTTGCTGGAGCGGCATAAGCCGCGAAGCTGACCTTGCTTGGGCCCTGCATCCCGGCCATCTGATGATGTGCGAGCTTCGCGGCTTACTCCGTTCCCACAAGGGATCCGATTTCTGGCTTGGCAGGGCAGGCTATCAGCCCGAGCTTCCTACCACTTGAACAGCACCAGGCTCACCGCAATCGTCGCCATGCCAATCACCAGCCCGTAAACGGTCTCGTGGCCTTGGGCGTAACGCTTGGCGGCGGGTAGCAGTTCATCCAATGCCAGAAACACCATGATGCCGGCGATCAGCCCGAACACGGCGCCAAAGGTGGCCGGGGACAGGGCGTCCGCCAGCAGGAAGTAGCCAATGGCCGCGCCTACCGGTTCGGCCAGGCCCGACAGCAGGCTGGCAGCGAAGGCGTAGGACTTGCGGCCAGTGGCCAGATACACCGGCACGGCGATGGCGATGCCTTCGGGGATGTTGTGGATGGCGATGGCGAAAGCCAGCGGCAGCCCGACCGAGGGACTTTCCAGGGTGGCGAAGAAGGTCGCCAGGCCTTCGGGGAAATTGTGTGCGGTGATGGCAATTGCACTGAGCAGGCCGACCCGACGAATCTGTTTGTGGCTGTGGTCGTGAAAGGCCGGGTCCTGCTTGTCCAGGCTGTCGTGCGGGTTCGGGACCAGGTGGTCGATCAGCACCACCAACAGCACGCCGCCCAGGAACCATAAGGTGCCGTAGGTATAGCCGAGGCGGTCGCCATAAGCCTGGGCGAACGAACCGATCGACTTGTTCAGGATCTCCGACAGCGAGACGTAGACCATCGCGCCGCCGGCAAAGGTGAGTCCGAACGCCAGCAGGCGCGGGTTCGGGCGCTTGGAGAACAGGACCAGCAGGCTGCCGACGGCGGTGGCCAGGCCGGCAGCGAAGGTCAGGCCGAACGCAAGCCAGAGGTTGTCAGTGGAGAACGCATGCATGCGTGCAGGCCGTTACCGGCTCAGCCGCCGCGGCGTGCGCGTTCTTCGATGGCAAAGCACTCGTTTGGCTTGGGATCCGGCGGGTTGAAGCTGACCGGTACCTGGATGGTGGTGGGCACCGGCTGGCCGTTGCGGGTGGCCGGGTTGAACTTCCACTCGCGCACGCGGCGCGCGGCGGAGTCGTCCAGCTGGCTGTTGCCGCTGCTGGTGACCAGCGAGACCTCGGTAGGCGTGCCCTGCGGGCCAACCACCACGCGCAGCACGCTCTTGCCGCCGACGCCGGTGCAGGCCAGTTCGGCCGGGTAGTCCGGCGGCGGGGTCTGCACGGCAGCCACTTCGGTCGGGGCGATGACCGGCGCATCGGGTTGATTGGAGGAGTTGCAGGCGCTCAGTGCAGCCACGGTACCCATTGCAGCGAACAGCAGACGCAGTTTCATGTCATTGCTCCGTTAGTGCGGATGCCTTGGCGGCACAGATGAAGTCGTTTTCGCTCAGCCCGCCCACATCGTGGGTGGAAAAGCGCACAACGGCGCGGTCGTAGTGCACGCCCAGGTCGGGATGGTGGTCTTCGCGATGCGCAACCCAGGCCAAAGCGTTCACGAACGCCATGGTGCCGTGGTAGTTGTCAAAGCGGAATGTACGGGTCAGGGCCTGGCCGTTCTCGGCCAGCTCCCAGCCCGGGATCTGCCGTAGCAGCTCGGCGACGCGGGCCTGACCGAGGCGATATTCGCTGCCCCGGCGCGGGCTGCAGTGCGCTTGTGCCAGCGGGATGAGATCAGGGGCCATGCATACCTCCATAACAGGTGACTGAACTGTGCCGACCTTGGAATCACTGTCCCATCGGTGGCAACCAAGACACGGCTAGAATACCCGCATGATCCAGATCTCAGATACCGCCCAAACGCATTTCCGCAAGTTGATCGAACGCGAGGCCGTGCCCGGGATGGGCGTGCGCCTGAGCGCGATGGACCCCGGAACCCCGAGCGCAGACGCGCGCCTTGAATTTGCCGAGCCCGCTGACCTGCTCGGTGATGAGTGGGCCGTGGACTGCGATGGCTTCACCTTGTACATCGCCGCCACCAGCGTGGCGTGGTTGGACGGCGCCGAGATCGACATCGTCACCCAGGCTGCCGGTACCCAGCAGCTGACCATCAAGGCGCCCAAGATCAAGGGCGAAGCCCCGGGTGATGCAGCGTCCATCGTCGAGCGTGTGCGTTGGGTGATTGAAAACGAAATCAATCCGCAGCTGGCTTCGCATGGCGGCCGCGTCGCCGTGCAGGAAGTGTCGGCCGACGGCGTGGTGTTGCTGCGTTTCGGCGGTGGCTGCCATGGTTGTGGCATGGCCGATGTGACCTTGAAGCAGGGGATCGAGAAGACCTTGATGGGCCGGGTGCCGGGCATCACCGCCGTGCGTGACGCCACCGACCACGAAACCGGTCAGGCCCCGTATATTCCGCGCGACGGCGCGGGCTGAGCCGCTACCACGCATGCCGGTGACATCGGTTACCGAGCTGATCAATCTGCTGGCCTCGCGCCGGCAGACCAGCATCCTGCACGATCGCCGCACCGGCATGCCGTACAGCTGGAGCAACTGGCTGCGCACGCGTGTGTCCAAAGGGCTGTCCGCCTTTGTTGATGCTGATGCCGCCGAAGCCATGGCGGCGCGGCCGCCGCGACCTCGCGAGGCTGCAGCTGCGCCCTTGCCTTTGTGGCAACACATCGTGTTGCTGTTCTGGAATGGTGGCGAAGCGCCGCCGCGCGATCAGCGTGGCCTGCGCTGGTTCGCGGGTTTCTTCAGTGCAGGCCTGCACGTGCTGTTCGCGCTGCTGTTGCTGTGGGTGGCGCTGGTGCGCAGCAATGTGCCGGAACAGGACGCCGAAGAAGGCGAGCGCGTGCAGGTGGAGTTCATTGGCGATGGCACCGCCAAGGATGAAGGCGGTGGTACACCGGATGCCGAGGCTGGTGCGGGCATTGCTGCTGCGGAGCCGGTTGCAGGCGCTGCGCAGACCCCGGCTTCTTTGCCCGCCGCAAGCGCAGCCGCTGCGCCCATCGAGCAGCAGGCCGAGCAACCCTCTGCGACGCAAGCGATGCAGGAAGTTCCTGCGCTGCCTGAGCCGGTAACACCCGAACCCGCGCCGCCTGTCGAACAGCCTTTGCAGGCCACCGAAACGACTCGGCCAACCACTGATTTCATCGTGCCGCCGGTCGCGGTGGCTGCGCCGACACTTCGCACGCGGGAAACCCAGGTGCGTGAGCGTACTGTCGAAACGGCGGTTGATCGTCCGCAGCCGACTCCTTCGCCGCACCAGCCGGCTGAGGTCACCGTACAGCTGCGCCCCTCCCAGGTGCAGGTGCGAGAGCGCCAGATCGAAGTCGCCGAGCAACAAACGGTCACGCTTCCTCAGCCACGCGTGCGCGACGCGCAGGTGCAGGTGCGCACGCCGCAGTTGGGTGTGCGTGAGCGGCAGATCGAAACCGCGCCGCAGGAGTCGGTAGCGATGGCCGCGTTGCCCACGCGCGATGCCGAAGTGCAGGTGAGGACGCCGACAACGGCGGTGCGTGAGCGCTCGGTAGCAGGCGTGCCGGACAAACCGGCTACATCGGCTTCGACTGCTCCCGCTGCAGCCCAGACATCAGCCAGTACGGCGCAGGCCGGCGCCTCGACGAGCGCGGCGCGCCAGGCTGCTGCCGCAAATCCGAATCCGCGCCCGGGTACAAGCCCGGGAGCTGGACCAAAACCTGCCGACCGCAGCGGCGGTTGGGCTGCACCGACGCGTGGCGATGATTGGGGTGCTTCCCAGCGTCAGGTTGCTGGCAGCGCCGGCGGCCAGGCTGACAAGGGAGCAGGGCTCTTCAATGCTGATGGCAGCGTGAAGCTTGGTGGCAACGAGGGGCAGGCGCAGGACGCGGCCAAGCGTGGCGCGCCGGGCGGTGACGCCGACACCTGGAGCCGCGAGCGCATCGCCGAATCCGGCACCTGGCTCAAGCGCCCGCCGTACGACTACACACCAACCTCCTTCGACAAGTACTGGGCGCCGAACGAGTCCCTGCTGGCCGAGTGGGTGCGCAGGGGTATCAAGAGCGTGGAGATTCCGATCCCCGGCTCAAAGAGCAAGATTTCCTGCGTGGTATCGATGCTGCAGTTCGGTGGCGGTTGCGGCCTGACCAACCCGAACATGCAGGAGCAGCCGGCAGAAGCAAGACCGCCACCGGATATCCCCTTCAAGAAAGAGCTGCAGGAAGACAACGGTAGCCGCTGATGGCGCGCCATATGATTGGGTTCTTTGTAGGAGCGGCGTAAGCCGCGAAGCTAGTACCGAATCAGATGACGCAATTGCCTGAGGTTTCGGTCATGTCAGCTTCGCGGCTTACGCCGCTCCCACAAACAGGGCAAGGCGCATCGCGTGATAACTGCGCAATACGAACAAAGCCGCCCAAGGGCGGCTTTGTTGTGTCAGTGCGGTGCTGCGACGGTTGTCTTCAGTCCACGCCGTGCAGGTCGCGCAACTGGCTGGGGCGCGAGCCGAAGTAGGCGGCCAGATCAGCAATGTCCTGATCGCTCAGGTTCTGCGCCTGCGGCGTCATCAGCATGTGGTCGCGGGTGCTTGCACGGTAGGCCTGCAGTGCGTGGGCGAGGTAGTCGCCGTACTGACCGCCGAGTTTGGGATAGGTGGGGTCGATCGGGTTGTTGCCGTCGGCACCGTGGCAGTCGATGCAGCTCTGCCCGGTGGCCTTGCCCTTGGCGGCGGCCAGGTGCTCCCCGGCGGCGATGCGCCCAGTGGGCAAGCCTGCTGAGGACCTAGAACCGTGTTCACCGCTGGCGTGGCCCGGGTCGGCCGCGGATTTGCTGCTGGACTCGACCTCCGACTGCGTACAGGCGGCCAGACCCATGGCGGCGAACAGGGCGATGGACAAACGCAGTGCGTGCGTGGCTTTCGTCATGGTCGGCGCTTATTTGAGGGTGGACAGGTAGGCGGAGAGATCAGCAATGTCCTGCGGGCTGAAACTCATCGATTGCGCCTGCATCGTTGGATGCTTGCGCTTGCCTTCGCGGTACTCGGTCAGCGCCTGGGTCAGGTATTGCGGCGACTGCCCGCCGATCTTCGGCACGCGGTAGCTGGGGTAGGCGTTCTTGTAGCCGGTGATGCCGTGGCAGCCCTGGCAGGTATAGGCCAGGGTTCGGCCGGTAGCGGCATTGCCTGTGCTGGCCGGCGCCGGTGTGGCGGCGGGGGCGACGGCGGGTGTAGCAGACTGCGGATCAGCTTGGGCGGCCCCGAAGGTCAGGGCAAAAGCCAGAGCGAAACAAGCGGCGAGCGGCTGCGAGCGCATGGTTTCCTTGTCCGGTGAGCGGGTCTGGGGTTCCGCCGTGGGATACGGAACGGGCCGAGTATAGCCCGCGTATTTACCCGTTCGGAACAGGCGCTTGGATGCTGCATTGCGGTAGCCCATACCTACTAGTGGTACCCATGACTTTCGGGGCATGGTGTTGATGTGGGGTGGTGCAATACTTTGCTACAACACCTGCCTACGCATCCCCAGGGACAAGACGATGTCGCGACTTTTCACTCTGCACGCCCGCACCGGAAGCTGCGCTGCTGCACTCCTGATCACCACTTCCCTGTTGCTCGGCGGCTGCAAGGCCGGCGGCGAGGAAGCCAAGGCCAAGACGCCGGATGAGCAGAAGGCCAGTGACGCCGTGCCGGTGGAAGTGGCCAAGGCCGAGCGCCGTGCCATTGCTGCCAGCTATACCGGTACCGCGGCGCTGGAGCCGCGCGCTGAATCGCAGGTGGTCGCAAAGACCTCCGGCGTGGCGCTGGCGGTGCTGGTCGAAGAAGGCCAACTGGTGCGCGCTGGCCAACCGCTGGTCCGGCTGGACCCGGACCGCGCGCGTCTGAGCGTGGCTCAGAGCGAGGCCCAGATGCGCAAGCTGGAGAACAGCTATCACCGCGCCGAGAAGCTGGTGCAGCAGCAGCTGGTCAGCGCTGCCGACGTGGACCAGCTGCGCTATGACCTGGAGAACGCGCGCGCGATGTACCGGATGGCGACGCTGGAGTTGTCCTACACAACGGTGGTTGCACCTATCTCTGGCGTGATCGCTTCGCGCGACATCAAGCCGGGCAACTTCGTGCAGATCAACTCGCCGATCATCCGCATCGTCGACAGTGGCCAGCTCGAAGCCACCCTCAATGTGCCCGAGCGCGAAATCGCCAAGCTCAAGCCGGGCCAGGCAGTGACCTTGCAGGTTGATGCATTGCCGGGCAAGCCCTTCACCGGCAGCGTGGACCGCGTTGCGCCGGTGGTCGACAACGGCACCGGCACCTTCCGCGTGGTCACCACCTTCACTGGCGAAGACGCATTGCAGGCCGGCATGTTCGGCCGCCTGAGCATCAACTACGACCAGCGCGCCGATGCGTTGGTGGTGCCGCGTACCGCGCTGTTGGAAGACGGTGGCAAGCCGGCGGTCTATGTGGTGCGTGACGGCAAGGCCGTGCGTACCGAATTGGCCCTGGGTTACGACGATGCCGGCTTCATCGAGGTGCGCAACGGTCTGAAGCAGGGTGATGAAGTCGTCATCGCCGGCAAGGCTGCACTGCGCGAAGGCAGTGCGGTGCAGGTGATCGGCAAGGAGAAGGCGGTCGCAGCGGCGGCCAAGGCGCCGGCAGCCGCACAGGCGACCAAACAATGAGTGACCACGGACCGTCGGCTTCCGGCGGTGGCTTCGATCTGATCGAGTTCGCCACCCGCCGCCGCGTCACCATCGCGATGATGACGCTGACCCTGGTGTTGTTTGGCCTGATCTCGCTGTCCAGCCTGAAGGTCGAACTGCTGCCGGACCTGAGTTATCCCACCCTGACCGTGCGTACCGATTACGAAGGTGCGGCGCCGGCCGAAGTGGAAACACTGATTTCGCAGCCAGCCGAAGAAGCGCTGGGCATCGTCAAGGGCCTGCGCAAACTCAAGTCGATTTCCCGCACCGGTCAAAGCGACGTGGTGCTGGAATTCGCCTGGGGCACGGACATGCAGCAGGCCGGGCTGGACGTGCGCGACAAGATGGAGACGCTGCAGCTGCCGCTGGAGGCCAAGCCGCCGGTACTGCTGCGCTTCAATCCCTCGACCCAGCCGATCATGCGGCTGGCACTGTCGTCCAAGCAGGAAGCCGGCAACGACGCCGATGCCGTGCGCCGCCTGATGGAGCTGCGTCGCTATGCCGACGAAGACCTCAAGCGCAAGCTCGAGCCGGTCAGCGGTGTGGCCGCGGTCAAGGTTGGCGGTGGTCTGGAAGATGAGATCCAGGTCGATATCGACCAGCGCAAGCTGGCTGCTCTGGGGCTGTCGTTGGACACGGTGATCCAGCGCCTGCAGCAGGAGAACGTCAATCTTTCCGGCGGTCGACTGGAAGAAGGCTCGCAGCGTTACCTGGTGCGTACCGTCAACCAGTTCGCCACCGTTGAACAGATGCGCGAGATGCTGCTGACCACGGCCAGTGGCTCCAGCACTGCAAGCTCGGCCGGCGAAAACCGCCAGCTGATGTCGGCCATCCTCGGCAGCAGCGATCCCAATGTGATCGCGGCGATGCGCAGCGATGGCAGCAGCAGCGCGCCCAGCGTGCGCCTGAAAGATGTAGCACAGGTAAGCCAAGGCTATAAGGAACGCGAGGCGGTGATCCGCGCTGGCGGTCACGAGGCTGTTGAGCTGGCGGTCTATAAGGAAGGCGACGCCAATACCGTTTCCACCGCCGATGCGTTGGAAGCCAAGCTCGAAACCATCCGCAAGGAGATGCCCAAGGACATCGAGATGACGATGGTGGAGGACCAGTCGGTCTTCATCCGCCACGCCATCAAGGACGTCAAGATCGATGCGGTGATCGGTGGCCTGCTGTCGGTGCTGATCATCTTCCTGTTCCTGCGTGATGGCTGGAGCACCTTCGTGATCTCGCTGTCGCTGCCGATCTCGATCATCGCCACATTCTTCTTCATGGGCCAGCTCGGCCTGAGCTTGAACGTGATGTCGCTGGGCGGCCTGGCGCTGGCCACTGGTCTGGTGGTGGATGACTCGATCGTGGTGTTGGAATCCATCGCCAAGGCGCGTGAGCGCGGCATGGGCATTCTGGAAGCGGCGATCAAGGGCACCCGTGAAGTGTTCATGGCAGTGGTTGCCTCGACCCTGACCACCATTGCGGTGTTCCTGCCGCTGGTATTCGTCGAAGGCATCGCCGGCCAGTTGTTCCGCGACCAGGCCTTGACCGTGTCGATCGCCATTGCGGTGTCGCTGGTGGTGTCGATGACCTTGATCCCGATGCTGAGCGCGCTGAAGGGCCGTCCGCCGCTGGAGTTCCCGGCCGAGGATCCGCGTGAGCCGTGGCGCCCGGAGAGCCGTTGGAAGAAGCCGGCGGCCTATGCCGGCCGTGGCATCGGCGCGATGTTCCGCTATGGCTTCTATTTCCTGGCCTGGGGCGTGGTGCGGATCTTCCGTGGCATCGCTGCGGTGGTCGGTCCGGTGATGCGCAAGGCCAGTGATCTGGCGATGGCGCCGTATGGCCGCGCCGAGGCTGGCTATCTGCGCGCGCTGCCGGCGGCATTGAAGCGCCCGTGGCCGATCCTGGGTTTTGCAACGTTGGCCTTTGGCCTGACCCTGGCGGCGTTGCCGCTGCTGGGTGTGGACCTGCTGCCGCAGTTGGCCCAGGACCGCTTCGAGATGACCGCCAAGCTGCCGCCCGGCACGCCGCTGGCGCAGACCGATGCGCTGGTGCGCGAAGTGCAGCGCAAGCATGCGGACGAAGAAGGTGTGCGTCTGCTGTACGGCGTCTCCGGCACCGGTACGCGACTGGATGCCAGCCCTACCGAGAGCGGTGAGAACATCGGCAAGCTGTCGGTGGTGATGAATGACACCAAGCTCGAGCCGGCACTGACCGAGAAGCTGCGTGAAACCATGAAGGCCTGGCCGTCGGCGCAGGTGGATTTTGCCCGCCCGGAGCTGTTCGCGCTGTCGCCGCCGCTGGAAATCGAAATCGAGGGCAATAATCTCGAAGACATCCGTGTCGCCGGCAATCGTCTGGCCGGCATGCTGCGCGAGAATCCGCACTATGCTGACGTCAAGTCGACGGTGGAGCAGGGCTTCCCGGAAATCCAGGTGGTGTTCGACCAGGACCGCGCTGCAGCACTGGGCCTGACCACGCGTCAGATCGCCGATGCGGTGGTCAACAAGGTCAAGGGCAATGTCGCCACCCGCTACAGCTTCCGTGATCGCAAGATCGACGTGCTGGTGCGTGTGCAGGAGTCGGAGCGTTCTTCGGTGAACGACATCCGCCGCCTGATCGTCAACCCGACCGGCGCCAAGGCGATCGAACTGGGCTCGGTGGCTGACGTGATCGCCACCACCGGCCCGAGCGAAATCCACCGCGCCAACCAGCGCCGCGTGGCGATTGTCTCGGCCAACCTGCGCGATATCGACCTGGGCAAGGCCATCACCGAAGTGCAGAACATGGTGGCCAAGAACCCGCTGGGCACCGACGTAGGGATGCACATCGGTGGCCAGGGCCAGGAGCTGGGCGAATCGATCCGCTCGCTGCTGTTTGCCTTCGCCTTGGCGGTGTTCCTGGTCTACCTGGTGATGGCATCGCAGTTCGAATCGCTGCTGCATCCCTTCGTGATTCTGTTCACCATTCCGCTGGCGTTGGTTGGCGCGGTTGCGGCCTTGCTGCTGGCGCGTTCACCTGTCTCGGTGGTGGTGTTCATCGGCTTGATTCTATTGGTCGGTCTGGTGGTGAAGAACGCCATCATCCTGATCGACAAGGTCAACCAGCTGCGCGAGGAGGGTGTGGCCAAGCGTGAGGCCCTGGTTGAAGGCGCACGTTCGCGTCTGCGTCCGATCATGATGACCACGCTGTGCGCGGTGTTTGGCTTCCTGCCGCTGGCCCTGGCCTTCGGTGAAGGTGCCGAAGTGCGCTCGCCGATGGCGATCACCGTGATCGGCGGCTTGTTGGTCTCGACCATGCTGACCTTGCTGGTGATCCCGGTGGTGTACGACCTGTTGGACCGCAAGCCGGACGAGTACTACGCCGAGCGTGGCCGTCGTGCGCGTCAGGCGATGGCTCAGGCCGAGCAGGTGCTGAGCCATGAGCAGGACCCCATCGGCGGCATCAAGGACTGAGCGGATGAACATCACCGAGCTGTCCATCCGCCGCCCCGTCACCACCATCATGCTGTTCGTGTCGATGGTGGTGATCGGCCTGATTGCTGCGTTCAAGCTACCGCTGGAGTCGGAGCCGGAAGCATCGATTCCGTTCTTCTTCATTGCACTGCCGTACCCGGGGTCGACCCCGGAAGAAGTGGAGCGCAACCTGCTGCGGCCGGTTGAAGAGGCCATCGCCACGATGCCCGGCATCAAGACGATGAACTCGCGCGCCAACGCCGAGGGCGGCCAGATCCAGGTCGAATTCAGCGATTGGAACCGCGACATCGCCATGGCCGCATCCGAAGCGCGTGAGCGCATCGACGCGGTGCGTGACGAGTTGCCGGACGACTTCCGCCGCTATTACGTGCAGCGCTGGAGCACCAGCGACCAGGAAGCGATCAGCCTGCGCCTGAACAGTGCCGAGGACCTGACCGCGCGCGCTGACATGATCGAGCGCGCCATCAAGCAGCGGCTGGAGCGCCTGCCCGGCGTGGCCCGCGTCGAAGTGGAAGGCGTTGCCAAGCAGGAAGTGCTGATCGCGCTGGACAAGGATCGGATCAGTGCCCACGGCGTGGCCTTGAATGACCTTGTGCAGAAGCTGCAGGCGGCCAACTTCGCGGTATCGGCTGGACAGATCACCGAGGACGGCCGCCGCCTGCGCGTGCAACCCAGGGGTGAGCTGCTGGAAGTGCAGGAGCTGCGCGACCTGCCGGTCAACAACCGCGGTACCCGCCTGTCCGATATCGCCGAGGTCAGCCTGCAGCCGCAGCGCATGAGCTATGTGCGGCGCATGGAAGGCAAGCCCAGCGTGGGCGTGGACATCTATAAGGAGCGCTCGGCGAACCTGGTGGACCTGTCGCGCGCTGTGACCAAGGAAGTCGCGTTGTTGGGCGAGGATCCGGCCCTGCGCGGTGTCGATATCGAGATTGCGTGGGATTCCGGCAAAGCGGTCACCAGTTCGCTGCTGGCCCTGGCTGAGGCCGGTGCGATCGGTCTGCTGCTGTCGGTGATCGTGCTGTACGCCTTCCTGCGCCATTGGCCATCGACGCTGATGGTGTCGATGGCGATCCCGATCTGTTTCATCATGACCTTGGGCTTCATGTACTTCACCGGCATCAGCCTGAACATCATCTCGATGATGGGCTTGTTGCTGGCGGTGGGCATGTTGGTGGACAACGCCGTGGTGGTGGTGGAGAGCATCTACCAGGAGCGCGAGAAATACCCCGGCAAACCGGAGATGGCATCCATCATCGGTACCCGCCATGTGGCGATCGCACTGTCGGCCGGCACCTTGTGCCACTGCGTGGTGTTCCTGCCGATGATGTTCGGCGAGAAGAACATCATCACCATCTACCTGACCCAGCTGGCGTTGACCATCTCGTTCTCGTTGCTGGCCTCGTGGCTGGTGGCGGTGAGCCTGATTCCGATGCTGTCTGCGCGGATGAAGACGCCGCCGGCCTTGAAGTCGCCGTTCATCAGCCGTCTGCAGGAGCGTTATGCGCGGATACTGCGCTGGACCCTGCAGAACCGTGGCTGGAGCGTGGCCGGTATCGTGCTGGTGTCGGTGCTCAGCGTGTGGCCGATGACCCACACCACCGGCGGCGGTGACGACAACGATCCGGACGAGATCAATATCTTCTACCAATGGAAGGGTTCCTATTCCAAGGAAGAGATGGGCAAGGAAGTGCAGCGGGTCGAGGACTTCGTCAACGCCAACCGCGACGAGTTCAAGATCAAGCGCGTCTACAGCCGCTTTGCTGAGCAGGGCTGGGCGCAGACGCGCCTGTACCTGACCGTGGACGACCGCGAGCAGAGCAAGAAGATCGAGGAAGAGGTGCGCAAGGGGCTGCCGCAGTCGGCGCGCGCCAAGATCGGTATTGGCTGGCCGGGTGGCATGGGCAGCGAGGGGGGAGGACTGCGTTTCAGTCTGGTGGGTGATTCAAGCCAGACCTTGCGCGAGCTTGCCGATGACATCGTGCCGATCCTTGCGCGTGACCCCAAGCTGCGCGACGTGCGTGTGGACGTGGGTGATGCCAATGCCGAGCTGGCGGTGCGGGTCAACCGCGAACGAGCAGCTTCGTATGGCTTCAGTGCCCAGCAGGTGGCGCAGTTCGTGGGCATGGCGCTGCGTGGTTCATCGCTGCGTGACTTCCACCGTGATGACGTTGAGATCCCGGTCAACGTGCGCTTCTCAGGCTCGGAGAACTACAGCATCGAGGACTTGTCTTCGTTCATGGTGCGCAGCTCCAGTGGCAAGGAGATTCCGTTGCTGGCGATGGTGGACGTGAACGTCAATCCGGCGGCCAACTCCATCCAGCGCTTGAACCGGCAGACCATGTTGCGTATCGAGGCCGGCCTGGCCAAGGACGTGCCGATGGATCAGGCCCGCAAGTCGGTCGAGGAGACCCTGGACCGCGTGCAGTTCCCGCCGGGCTATGGCTATACGTTCAATGGTGCGGGTTTCAACATCAACTTCGATGGCATGGACCAGATGGTGACGGCGATCTTCATTGCCCTGATCTTGATGGTGGTGATCATGGCGGCGGTGTTCGAGTCGTTGTTGTTCCCGGCGGCGATCATGTCCTGCGTGCTGTTCTCGATCTATGGCGTGTACTGGCTGTTCTGGCTGACCGGCACCGAGATGAACATCATGGCGGTAATCGGCATCCTGGTGCTGATGGGCGTGGTGGTGAACAACGGCATCGTGATGATCGAGCACATCAACAATCTGCGCCGACGCGGCGTGTCGCGTACCGAGGCTTTGATCGAGGGTAGTCGCGAGCGTCTGCGGCCGATCATGATGACGATGGGTACGGCGATCCTGGCGATGGTGCCGATTGCCTTGAACACGACCACGGCCGATGGCATGCCGCCGTACTACCCGATGGCGCGTGCGATTGCGGGTGGATTGGCGTTCTCCACCGTGGTGAGCTTGCTGTTCCTGCCGACCATCTACGCGCTGCTGGATGATCTGCGTACTGGAACGGCGCGGTTGGTGCGGCGCGCGCGTGGGCTGCCTGCGTTGGAGCGGGGCGCCGTTGCAGAGAGTTGATCAGTTGGAGGGCAGGGCTGCTGTAGCTGCGTCGACGACCAGCAGCGAAGGCAAGAGCAACAGCTGAAGCAAGAGCTGCCCTCACCCCTACCCCTCTCCCGCATGCGGGAGAGGGGACAGCTGGAGCAAGGGCGGAAGCCGAAGCCAAAACCGAGGCTAAAGCCAAAACCGAGGCCAAAACCGAAGCACAAGCTAGTGCTTGAGATATGGCTTTGGCTACCGCAAGCCGGGGAGGCTGCAGTAGAAGAAAATGCATGAAATCAAATCCCCTCTCCCGCTTGCGGGAGAGGGGTAGGGGTGAGGGCGCTTCTACGCTTTTTGCGCTCTACAGCCTCAAAGCTTCAAAGCCCCAAAGGCCTCACCCAGCCAACTTCCCATAAACACTGAAGCCGGTAAGCCACAGCCCCAACATGCTGCCCAGATTGGTCAGCATGAAAGTCAGCACGATGCGGGTGACACGATTCCGGTACCAACCTTTCACGCTCTGCGCATCGTCACGCAGTTGCAGGAAGTCCTGATACGTGGGCTTGCGCAGCCGCGTCTCTACCAGCGCCGAAAACGCACCGGTGGGAATGCTCAAACGGAAGGGCTTGAACGGCGCAACCACAATCGCGGTCAGAATGCTCAGCGGATGGCTGGCAGCGAGCAGCGCGCCCAAGCCAGCCAGGCCGCCGGTGAACATCGCCCAGGTCAGCAGCATGTCGGCACCCATGCCCATGCCGCCCTTCCAGAAGCCAAAGCCAATGCCGCCCAGCACGATGGCCAGGATGCCCAGAGTGATCCACGGGATGTTGCGCTTCTTCGGCACCGACTCCAACTGCTCGCGAAGCGGGCCGGGTGCCTCGGTATCGGTTTCCAGATAGCGGGCCAACCCCGCAAGGTGACCCGCGCCAACAACTGCCAGCACATTGCGTTGCTCGCTGTTGTGTTCCTCCCGCAGACGCGTGGCCATGTAGCGGTCGCGCTCGCCGATGATGGCCTGGTACAGCGCCGGGCTTTCGTTGGCGAACTCGCCGAAGCTCGATTCCAGCATGTCGCCTTGCTTGAGCTTCTCGATTTCTTCTTCGCCCACATCCTCGGACGAGAACAGGCCGGCACCCAGACCCATCACCAGCTTGACCTTGCCGAAGAAGCCAAGGCTCTGCGAAGCGCGGCGGAAGGTGAGGCCGACATCGCGGTCGATCAGGTGTACCGGCAGATCATTGGCCTTGGCCAGTTCCACCGCGCGCTTCAGCTCAGCACCGGGTTCGATGCCCAGTTGCTCGGCAAGGCGACGCTGATAGGCGGCCAGCGCGAGGTTGGCGGCGAACAGCGCCACGCGACCCTTGCGGATCACTTCGACCAGATCCAGCTGGGCAAGCGCTTTGGGATTGGTCAGTGCCTGCAGGCGCTGCGGGTCCAGCTCAACCGCGACCGCGTCGTACTGACCGCTGGCGATAGCCTGCTCAACCGCTTGTACGCTGGCTGCAGAGACATGGGCAGTACCCAGCAAGGTGTAACGCACGCCGTCGCGTTCAACCACGCGCACGGGCTGACCGGCCAGCAGGTCGCCGCCGGTTTCAATAGAGGAGTCAGTCATTGCTTCATTCATTGGAAGGAGTGCTGTCGGCACCGTCGCCGAGTGCGCGTTGCATCTGTACCGTGTCCAGCCAGCGCCCGTGCTTGCGGCCAAGGCCGCGGAAAACGCCAACCAGCTCGAAGCCAAAGCGTTCGTGCAGCTTGATCGAAGCGGTATTGGTCGGCTCGCCGATCACCGCGATCATCTGCCGGTAACCGCGCGCGGTGCATTCATCGATCAAGGCCTGCATCAAGGCCTTGCCAACGCCTTGGCCCTGGAAACGACCATCGACATAGACCGAGTTCTCCACGGTCCATTGATAGGCGATGCGGGCACGGTAACTGTTGGCATAGGCGTAACCGGCTACCTCGTCGTCAATGGTGGCGACGAGGTAGGGAAAGCCGCGTGCAGTGATGTCCTGCATGCGCTGCGCCATGTCCGCTGCGCTGGGCACCTCGTATTCGTAGGTGTTGACCAGCTCGCGCACCTCCACCGCGTAGATCGCGGTGATGGCCGGGATATCAGCAGGTGTTGCGGGGCGCAGTTGCAGGCTCATGTCAGGTCCGGTCAGTCGATGTAGCGCTTGAGCAGGTCGCCGTAAGCATCGATGCGGCGGTCACGCAGGAACGGCCAGATGCGGCGCACGTGCTCACTGCGCTGCAGGTCGACGTCGCAGACCAGCAGGGTTGCATCGGTGCCGGCTTCGGCAATGAACTCGCCCTGCGGGCCCAGCACGTGGCTGTTGCCCCAGAAGTTGATGCCGGACGCGCCCAGCGGCGAGGCTTCGTGGCCGACGCGGTTGCAGCTCAGCACCGGCACGCCGTTGGCAACGGCGTGACCGCGGTGGCTGAGTACCCAGGCATCGCGCTGGCGGTTCTTCTCGTCCTGCACGTCGTCCGGGTCCCAGCCGATCGCGGTCGGGTAGAGCAGTAGTTCGGCACCGGCCAGCGCCATCAGGCGGGCGGCTTCCGGATACCACTGGTCCCAGCAGACCAGCACACCGAGGCGACCTACCGAAGTCTCGATCGGCTTGAAGCCGATGTCGCCCGGGGTGAAGTAGAACTTCTCGTAGAAGCCCGGGTCGTCGGGGATGTGCATCTTGCGGTACTTGCCCAGCAAGCTGCCGTCTTTCTCGAAGACCACGGCGGTGTTGTGGTACAGGCCGGCGGCGCGGCGTTCGAACAGCGAGCCGACGATGACCACACCATGCTTCTTGGCCAGTGCGCCGAGGTGTTCGGTGCTGGGGCCGGGAATCGGCTCGGCCAGGTCGAATTCGTCCACCGATTCGTGCTGGCAGAAATACGCGCCGTTATGCAGTTCCTGCAGCAGCACCAGTTTCGCGCCCTGCGCGGCAGCCTCGGCTACGCGTGCGTCGATCACGGCCAGGTTGGCGGCGGCATCACCATGGTTTCGTTCCTGCACCAGGGCGACGGTAAGAGGGCTGCGCGAGTTCATGCTGCGATCCTGCGGGGGAAAACGCGCATGTTAACGCGGATGCGCGTTGACAATGCGGTCTGGGCTGAACGGAGGGGCTGCGGAGATGGCGCCTTTCCGGTAGAGCCGAGCCATGCTCGGCTGCTGTTCGTTCCGGCGCCATGAAGCACGGATACGCGACGTGCTGCTCAGCCGAGCATGGCTCGGCTCTACAGGCGAATCAGCTCAGTTCTTCAGCAGGCCGGCGGGCAGCTGCATGGTGATGCAATGCAGGCTGCCGTTCTGCCAGATCAGCGAGCGGCAGGGGACCTGCACGATTTCGCGGCCAGGGAAGGCCTGTGCCAGTACGTCACGTGCAGCGTCATCGGCGGCGTCGCCATAGGCCGGCATCAGCACCGCGCCGTTGACGATCAGGAAGTTGGCATACGAGGCTGCCAGGCGGCGGCCTTCATCCAGGACCGGTTCGGCCCACGGCAACGGGAACAGGCGATAAGGCTTGCCCTCGCTGGTGCGCAGCGCGGCCAGTTCGGCGCCCATGGCCTGCAGCTCGGCGTAATGTGAGTCCTGTGGATCGTCGCAGTTCTGGTAGACGATGCTGTCGACCGAGGCAAAGCGGGCGAGGGTATCGATATGAGCGTCGGTGTCGTCGCCTTCCAGATAGCCGTGGTCCAGCCACAGCACGCGGTCCTGCTGCATCCAGGCGGCCATGTCGGCGCTGAGGGATTCGCGGTCGCGTTCCGGGTGGCGTTCGTGCAGGCACTTCCAGGTGGTCAGCAAGGTGCCGGCACCGTCGGTGTCGATGGCGCCGCCTTCCAATGCGAACGGAATGCTGCGGACCTGCGCGTTGTTGAACACCTGCGCCTGGTCGAGCACGCCAACCAGTTGGTCATCAAGGCTGGCCTCGAACTTGCCGCCCCAGCCGGTGAAACGGAAGTCCAGCAGCTGGAAGCTGCCGTCGGCGCGCTTGAGGGTGATCGGGCCGGAGTCGCGCAGCCAGGTGTCGTCGTAAGGCGCGGTGACGAACTGCACGCGATCCATGTCCACGCGATTCGAGCGCAGGCGCATTTCCGCGTAGGTCTCGATGTCGTCATCGGCCACGCAGATCAGCACAGGCTGGTAGCGGGTGATGGCGCTGACCAGCGCGATGTAGGTTTCCTCAACCTCAGCCAGGCGCTCGGCCCAGTCGGTGTCGGCGTTAGGCCAGGCGATCAATACGCCGGACTGGGTTTCCCATTCGGCTGGAAAGCGGAGCGTTTCGTTCATTCTTCTCGGATACATTCGGCCCGTCAGGGCGTTGGTGCAGCAGGCCGGGGCCTGCTGCCTGGAAAGGGTTCAGCGGATCGGCGGCTTGGGCCCGACTTCATCCGGGCTGGCCTGGCGGGCCACCACATCGATCACGCGCTGCTTTTCGAAGTACACGGTAAACGCCGGGTAGACCCAGCGGTTGATGGTCGGCCATTGACGCTTCTGGCCGCCGCGCGGGTCCATGCGTTCGCTGGGCGCACCGAAGCGAGCTTCCACCTCGGCCATGCTCTGGCCGCGGGCCGGAATGGCTTGGGCTGGCTTTTCCTGTGCGCGTTCAATCAACAAGGTGTCAGCGTGCACTGCCGGTGCGCTAGCCAGAACGGCGATCAGGCTCAAAATCTTGAATGCGTGCTTCATGGTCACATCTCCCCAGAGGACAGGCTGCGATTACAGCAAAAAATGGCGACGAAAGTGCAGTCCTGCGCCGTTATTGCTGCACGCAGTCAGCAATGCATCATCACGGCGCTTGGCCCGGTACGCAAAAAGCCGCCCAAGGGCGGCTTTTTGGCGTTGCTCGATCCTCGCGGACCAAGCGCTGGCTTGCGCCAGTTGGCTCAGCGCTGGCGAGCCTTGAAGCGCGGGTTCGACTTGCAGATCACGAAGATCTTGCCGCGACGGCGCACAACTTTGCAATCACGGTGACGGGTCTTCGCCGACTTCAGGGAGGACAGAACTTTCATGACATACCTCGGCGGATACTGGTAAGGAGATCTTAGGAGCGTGGCCGCGGATATGCAGGATAACGCCCGTTCAAGCCCGCCATTCTACTGGGTATTTCTGCGCCAGTTCAAGTGCTTGCATGCAAACGGGTGCAGGCAGGGCGGTGCGGGGCGTTAGAATAGCCCGATTCTCGTTCCAGACAGGCCTTTAAATGAGCCAGCTGCCCCCCGTTCTTACCATTGATGGCCCGTCCGGGGCCGGCAAGGGTACCGTCAGTCGCATCGTTGCCCGCCAGCTGGGCTGGCACTATCTGGACTCTGGTGCGCTGTATCGCGCGGTGGGCGTAGCTGCCAGTTGGGCCGACATCGATACCTCCGATGCCTCGGCGCTGGTGCGCTGCACTTTTGATACCAAGGTGCAGTTCGTGGAGCAGGGTGAGAGCCTGCGGGTGCTGGTCAATGGTACCGATGCCACCGATGAGTTGCGCTTGGAGACCACGGGTGCCCTGGCCTCGGCCATTGCGGCCATCCCTGAGGTCCGCGCCGCGCTGAAGGAGCGTCAGCGCGCATTCAGGGTTTTGCCCGGATTGGTGGCCGACGGTCGCGACATGGGCACCGTCATCTTCCCTGACGCCCCATTCAAGGTTTTCCTGACTGCGAGCGCCGAGGAGCGGGCCGAGCGGCGGCATAAACAGTTGAAAGAAAAAGGGGTTTCGGTTAACTTTGAAGACCTCCTGCGTGAGATCATGGCCCGCGACGCCCGTGATGCACAGCGCGCAGTGGCGCCCCTGAGGCCGGCCGATGACGCCATCCTCATCGACACCAGCGGTATTGGCATCGACGACGTCGTTGCCAAGGTGCTGGATCTGGCTTCCAAGGAAGCCTGATCCTCGCGGCGTTGAGTGCGATCAGTTGATCGGTCGCAGTCGTAGCAAAGATGTTGCAACAACCCGCTGCGCAATGGTGCGTGGTGGGCTTTTTCATTCACATTCGGCCGCTGCCATGGGGTCGTCCAACAGGCTGGACAGTACGGGTTTTCGCAACAGATCCGCTGTCCATATGTTCAACTGAGTAAATCTAATGACCGAATCATTTGCAGAACTGTTTGAAGCCAGTCAGGCCAATCTGGCCAAGCTGAAGCCCGGTGCCATCGTTATCGGTACCGTCGTTGAAGTCCGCGGCGACGTGGTCGTGATCAACGCCGGCCTGAAGTCCGAAGGCATCGTGCCGATCGAACAGTTCCGTAACGACGCTGGTGAAATCGACGTGGGCGTGGGCGACCAGGTAAAGGTTGCACTGGACTCGATCGAAAACGGCTTCGGCGAAACCATCCTGTCGCGCGAGAAGGCAAAGCGCGCCATGGTGTGGGACGAGCTGGAAGAAGCGTTGGAAAAGAACGAAACCATCACCGGCCGCATCAGCGGCAAGGTCAAGGGTGGTTTCACCGTGGACATCAAGGATGTCCGCGCATTCCTGCCCGGTTCGCTGGTCGATGTGCGCCCCGTGCGCGACCCGGCCTACCTGGAAGGCAAGGAGCTGGAATTCAAGCTCATCAAGCTGGACCGCAAGCGTAACAACGTGGTCGTGTCGCGTCGTGCAGTTGTCGAGAGCGAGCACTCGGAAGAGCGCGAGCAGCTGATGGACAAGCTGCAGGAAGGCGCAATCCTGAAGGGTGTCGTCAAGAACCTGACCGATTACGGCGCATTCGTGGACCTGGGCGGTATCGACGGCCTGCTGCACATCACCGACATGGCATGGAAGCGCGTGCGCCATCCGTCCGAAGTCGTGAACGTCGGCGACGAGCTGGACGTGCGCGTGCTGAAGTTCGACCGCGAGCGCAACCGCGTTTCGCTGGGCCTGAAGCAGCTGGGCGAAGATCCGTGGGACAACATCGCACGTCGTTACCCGGCCAACAGCCGCGTGTTCGGCAAGGTCTCCAACGTGACCGATTACGGCGCGTTCGTTGAGATCGAGCCGGGCGTTGAAGGCCTGGTGCACGTGTCCGAGATGGATTGGACCAACAAGAACGTCAACCCGTCCAAGGTTGTCCAGGTTGGTGATGAAGTCGAAGTGATGGTGCTGGACGTTGATGAAGAGCGTCGTCGTATCTCGCTGGGCATGAAGCAGGTTGCTGCCAACCCGTGGGAAACCTTCGCCGCCATCTTCAAGAAGGGCGACAAGGTTTCCGGTCAGATCAAGTCGATCACCGATTTCGGTATCTTCATCGGTCTGGACGGCGGCATCGACGGCCTGGTTCACCTGTCGGACATCAGCTGGAACACCACCGGCGAAGACGTGGTTCGCAACTTCAAGAAGGGCGACACCCTGGACGCAGTGGTCCTGGCCGTCGATCCGGAGCGCGAGCGCATCTCGCTGGGCGTCAAGCAGCTTGAGCAGGACCCGTTCGGCCAGTACATGGCTGCCAACCCGAAGGGTTCGAAGGTCGAAGGCGTTGTCAAGGAAGTGGATGCCAAGGGCGCAACCATCGAGCTGGCTGACGGCATCGAAGGCTACGTCTCGGCACGTGACGTTGCCAACGAGCGCGTCGACGACGCGACCCAGTTCCTGAAGGTCGGCGACAAGGTCGAAGCCAAGTTCGTGGGCATGGACCGTAAGGGCCGTACCCTGCAGCTGTCGATCAAGGCCAAGGATGATGCCGAAATGCGCGAAGTGCTGGAGGAATACCAGTCCTCTTCGGCATCCAGCGGCACCACCCAGCTGGGCGCACTGCTGCGTGCACAGCTGAACGGCAACAAGTCCGAGTAATCGGCTTCCTGTTGTAGATTTGACCTGGCGGCCCGGACAACAGTCCGGGCCGTTTCAGGGTAAGACCCTGCCATTGACGAGTACGCAATGACCAAATCCGAATTGATCGAAATCCTCGCGCGCCATCAGGCGCACCTGAAGGCTGATGATGTCGATCTGGCGGTGAAGTCGTTGCTGGAAATGATGGGTGGGGCGCTGTCCTCCGGTGACCGCATCGAGATCCGCGGTTTCGGTAGTTTTTCCTTGCATTACCGCCCGCCGCGCTTGGGCCGTAACCCGAAGACGGGTGAGTCGGTTGCGCTGCCGGGCAAGCATGTGCCGCATTTCAAGCCGGGCAAGGAGCTGCGCGAGCGCGTGAGCTCGGTGGTTCCGCTGGAAAGCGACCCCGCCTGAGTGTTGCGCAGCGGATTGACTGCTGCCATTTTTTCCGCCGAACGGTAAGCTACGGGCTCTTGTAACAGGAGTAAGCCGGCGCATGAAGACCGTTCGATTAGTGATTCTGCTGGCGGTGTTGATAGGCGGCCTGGTGATCGGCTCGCTCAACTCGCAGCCCATCGAAATCAGCCTTGCGTTCTGGGTGCTCAAGACCACCTCGGGTATCGCAATCATTGCATCGCTGTTGCTCGGCGCCCTGGTAGGCGGTGGCATGGTGATGGCGGCGCTGGTGATCCCTATGTACACCAAGCTGCGTCGCGCCAATAAAGCCGCCATAACGGCATCCGAGCCTGCAGCGCCTGCCGCGCAGACACCTTCTCCTTTTGACGGACGCTGAGCAACGATGGCCTTCATCAGTGAGTGGTTCTGGTTCTTCCTGTGCCTGCCGGTTGCCGCGATCGGTGGCTGGGTGATTGGTCGCCGCAGTGGTCAACGCCATAGTGAGAATCAGGTCACCCGTCTTTCCAGTACCTATTTCCGTGGCTTGAACTATCTGCTCAACGAGCAGCCGGACAAGGCCATCGAGTTGTTCCTGCATATTGCAGAGCTGGACAAGGAAACCTTCGAGACACAGGTAGCGCTGGGGCATCTGTTCCGTCGTCGTGGCGAAGTGGATCGTGCGATCCGCCTGCATCAGGGCTTGGTCAATCGCAACGATCTGAGTGACGCGCAGCGGGTGCAGGCATTGCTGGCGCTGGGCGAGGACTATATGAAGTCCGGGCTGCTGGATCGCGCCGAAACCGTATTCACCGAGTTGGCGCAGCTCGACCAGCGTGCGCCGCAGGCCTTGAAGCACCTGATCGGGATCTATCAGGCTGAGCGCGATTGGGAAAAGGCCATCGAGAACGCGACGCGCTACGAAGCGGTCACCGACGAGCCGATGGGTAAATTGATTGGTCAGTTCGAATGCGAGTTGGCTGAACGTTATCGCGCAGCAGGGCGATTGGACGATGCGCGTGCAGCGATCAATCGAGCCAATGCCGCTGATGCGATGAGCGTACGTGCGGGCATTATTGAAGGCCGCCTGGAAAGCGATTTCGGCAATGACGAAGCGGCGGTGCGCGCGTTTGAACGTGCCGCACGCAACGACCCGGACTACCTGCCCGAGATCCTGCCGCAGCTGCTGAAGAACTATCGCAATGTCGGTGATCTCGCCGGCGCGCGCGCGTTCCTCGCTGAAATGACCGAGCACTACCGAGGCATCGCGCCGGTACTGGCGCTGACGCGTTTGATGGAAGAGCAGGAGGGGCCGGCGCCTGCGCGTGCCTATCTGGGGCGCCAGCTCAAGGACAGGCCATCGGTACGCGGCGAGTCCGCCTTGATCGACCTGACCTTGGCTGAAGGTGCCGATCCGGTTGCGACTTTGCAGGACCTGAAGCACATCACCGATCAGCTGCTGGTTCGCAACCCGGCCTATCGCTGCACGCGTTGCGGCTTTGGTGCACGCACGCACCACTGGCAATGCCCGAGTTGCAAGGAGTGGGGTACGGTCAAGCCGCTATTGAATTTCGCGGTGCTCTGAGTGCTGGAGCCGTATTACTGGGTGGTGCTGCTGGTATTGGCCACCGCAGCGGTGGTGACCTGGCTGGCGATCCGCTATGCGCGCTGGCAGCAGTTGATCGATCAGCCGGGCGAGCGACGCAGTCATTGTGTGTCGACGCCGCGCGGAGGCGGCATTGGCATCGTGGTCTCGCAAGTGCTGGCCTGCGTGTTGGGCGCTGTGCTGATGCCGGACCATGCTGTTGTACTGCTGGTGTTCGGGCTGGGCCTGTTGCTGGTGGCGGGGATTGGCTGGTGGGATGATCACCGCTCGCTGCCCGCGTTGCCGCGTCTATGTGTTCATCTTTTGGCTGGGCTGATGCTCGCGGTATTGGTGTGGTCAGGCAGTGGTAGCCTGATAAAGGCGGTGTTCTGTTTCGGGTTGGCCGTGTCGTTGGTGAACATCTGGAATTTCATGGATGGCATCAATGGGCTTGCCAGCACCCAGGCCATTCTGGTTGGAGTAGGTGCCGCGTGGTTGTTGCCTGCGCCTTTTGCGTTGGCGGGCTGGGTGCTGGCGGCTGGCTGCGCGGGGTTCTTGCCGTTCAATTTCCCCCGGGCTCGGATTTTCATGGGCGACGTCGGCAGCGGCGCGCTGGGTTATCTGGTGGCGGGCCTGCTGGCGCTCGGGCTGAGTGTTACCGATACCGTACCGGTACTGTGGCTGATGCTGCCCGCCGCGTTCCTGGCTGATTCGGGTTTCACGCTGCTGTCACGAATGCTCAAAGGTGAGCCTTGGATGCAGCCGCATACCCAGCACCTTTATCAGCGCTTCGTGAAACGTGAATACAGTCACGCGGTTGTTACGCTGGGCTATTCGCTCTTCGGCCTTGTGGGGCTTACACTTGCAGCGCAATTTTCAAGGCTTCCCCTAGGTTGGGGGTGGGCAGGGGGCGTTACCTGGCTAACTGCTACGGCAGTGGCTTGGATGTTCCTGCGTGCTAGGGCACTTAATTAAGGACAGAGTTTTCTATGGCGTCTTGGTTCGCGCGCTTTGTAGGCGGTGGTCCCCGCTACGCGGTAATGCTGCACGACCTGGTCATGGTGTGGTTGTGCTGGCAGTTGCTGCTGATGGCGCGCTTTGCGTTATTGGATGCCGGCCCGGTTCATCCGTGGTTCTCGCTTGATGTTGCGGTTGTCGTCGCAATACAGGCGCTCGCATTCTGGAAGGTTGGGTTGTACCGGGGGCTGTGGAGATTCGCTTCGGTTGCCGATCTGATCAATATCTTCAAGGCCAGTTTCATTGGGCTGCTTGCGATAGTTGTGGTTTTCTCCTCTCGCCGACTGGAAGGCATTCCTATTTCCGTACTTGTGGTCTACCCGTTTGCGCTGTCCGCGTTGTTGGGTGGTCCACGGTTGCTTTACCGTGCCTGGAAGGATTATCAGGCCCAGCACTCGGACGCCCGGGCGCGGCGCGTGCTGGTGCTTGGGGCAGGCCAAGCCGCCGAATCGCTGATCAAGGATCTGCGCCGTTCTGGAGACTATGAACCGGTGGGTTTGCTGGATGACTCACCGCATCTGCAGGGTGCCTGGTTGCATGGAGCGGCAATTCTCGGGACCTTGGACGAGGTTGCAGTTGTTGCCAGAGAGACGAGCGCAAAGCTGCTGGTGATTGCCATTCCTACGCTGGATGCGGCAGGAATGCAGCGTGTGGTTGCTTTGTGTGAAAGCACGGGCCTGCCATTTCGCACGGTACCGCGCCTGACCGACATCCTGGAGGGCAGTTCGCTGCCCGGCCAACTCAAGGAAGTGGCGATCGAAGACCTGCTTGGCCGTAAGCCAATCCTGCCGGACTGGGAGTTGCTGCGCAGTTGGTTGCGTGGGCGTACGGTGCTGGTTACAGGTGGTGGTGGTTCGATTGGCTCGGAATTGTGCCGGCAGTGCGCGCGGCATGGCATATCGCGCATTGTGGTGCTGGAGATCAGCGAATTGCTGATGATCAACATCCAGTCCGAGTTGCGCCGGAGCTTTCCAGACCTTGAGGTCCATGGGGTGTTGGGTGATTGTGGTGATCCGGCGGTGATTCGTCACGCGCTGCGCAGTTACAAGCCCGATACCGTGTTTCATGCGGCGGCCTACAAGCAGGTACCACTGCTGGAGGCGCAGTTGCGCGAAGCTGTGCGCAACAACACGTTGTCGACGGAGTGCGTCGCTACGGCCTGTATCGAATCGAGTGTTGAGAACTTCGTCTTCATCTCCACCGACAAGGCGGTTGACCCGGCCAACGCGCTTGGCGCGACCAAGCGCTATGCCGAGATGATCTGCCAGAGTCTGAACCGGCGCAGCGCCAAAACGCGGTTTGTCACCGTCAGATTCGGCAATGTACTGGGCTCGGTGGGTAGCGTGGTGCCGATGTTCCGCGAGCAGATCCGCAAGGGCGGCCCGATTACCGTCACTCATCCAGATGTAAGTCGCTATTTCATGACGATTCCGGAGGCCTGCCTTTTGATTCTGCAGGCGGCGGCATCGTCTTCACGCGGTGCCATCTACATGTTGGACATGGGTGAGCCGGTATTCATCCGCCACCTGGCCGAGCAGATGATCCGACTGGCAGGCAAGCAGCCGGGGATCGATATCCCGATCATCTACACCGGCCTGCGTCCGGGTGAGAAGTTGCACGAAAGCCTGTTCTACGCTGATGAGAATTGCCAGCCAACCGCACATCCGAAGGTGATGGCCGCCGGTGTTCGTGAGTTCTCTCCCGAACTGGTTTTGAACAATGTGGCGGCACTCAGGAAAGCTGTTGCCGCCTACGACGTAGAGACGATGCGCAATATCTTGGGGGCTACCATTCCCGAATTCATGCCTGCCAAGGATGTGGCGGCGCAGACGGGTACGGCTAACATCGTACCGTTCCCCACCTCCAAAGAAGCTGGAAGAAGCCACTGATGCAAGGTCGAATCAAGAAGGCAGTATTTCCCGTCGCTGGTCTTGGAACACGGTTCCTGCCTGCGACCAAGACCGTGCCGAAGGAAATGCTGCCGATCATTGATCGTCCGCTGATCCAGTACGCGGTGGATGAGGCGATCGAGGCGGGCTGCGACACGCTGATCTTCATCACCAACCGTTACAAGCATGCAGTGGCCGACTACTTCGACAAGGCCTACGAGCTGGAGCAGAAGCTCGAGCGTGCCGGTAAGCTCGAGCAGCTGGAGCTGATCCGCCACGTGCTACCCAAGGGCGTACGCGCGGTATTTGTGACCCAGACCGAAGCGCTGGGACTTGGTCATGCGGTGCTGTGCGCCAAGGCTATTGTCGGTAACGAGCCGTTTGCAGTGTTGTTGCCGGACGACCTGATCTGGAATCGTGGCGAGAGCGCGCTCAAGCAGATGGCCGACCTCAACCAGGCCAGTGGTGCCAGCGTCATTGCGGTGGAGGACGTGCCGCATGAGAAGACAGGTAGCTACGGCATTGTTGCCACCGACAAGTTCGATGGTCGCAAGGGGCATATCACACAGATCGTCGAGAAGCCCAAGCCGGAAGACGCGCCAAGTGATCTCGCTGTAGTGGGCCGCTACGTGCTCAGCCCGAAGATTTTTGAGTTGCTGGAGGCTACCGGAACCGGTGCCGGTGGCGAGATCCAGCTGACCGATGCGATCGCGCAGCTTCTCAAGACCGAGCAGGTTGATGCGTATCGCTTCGAAGGCACCCGTTTTGACTGCGGTACGCATCTGGGGCTGGTGGAGGCCACCGTGCGCTTTGCGCTGGAAAACGAGAAGCTGGCTGCGCCCGCGCGCGAGATGATGCAGAAGATGCTGGCCGAGTAAGCGCCGGGAGACATTCCAGAAGCTGATGTTGTCTGTCAGCTGTTTGGGGAGGAAAGGCAGCCGCAAGGCTGCTTTTCTGTTTCTGGCGGCAAAGGGCTCGCTCTTCGCCGTGAAAGTGGCAGAAAGAAGGCGGCCTCGCGGCCGCCTTGTTCCATCAACGCTACGACGAACCGCTTACAGCGATTCGAAAATGCCTGCAGCGCCCATGCCGGTGCCGATGCACATGGTGACCATGCCGTACTTCTGCTGGCGACGGCGCAGCCCGTGCAGCAGGGTAGCGGTACGGATCGCGCCGGTGGCGCCCAGCGGGTGACCCAGGGCGATGGCGCCGCCCAGCGGGTTGACCTTGGACGGGTCCAGGCCGCAATCACGGATGACCGCCAGCGACTGCGCGGCAAAGGCTTCGTTGAGCTCGATCCAGTCCAGCTGGTCCTGGCTCAGGCCAGCCTGCTTCAGCGCCTTCGGGATCGCCGCGATCGGACCGATGCCCATCACTTCCGGGCGCACACCGGCGACCGAGAAGCTGACGAAGCGGGCCAGCGGGGTCAGGCCGTAGTCCTTGATCGCCTGCTCCGAGGCCAGCAGCACCGCACCGGCGCCATCGCTCATCTGCGAGGAGTTGCCAGCGGTGACCGAGCCGCCGAACTGGCCGTTGCGGAACACCGGGCGCAGCTTGGCCAGGCCTTCAGCCGACGAATCCAGGCGCGGGCCTTCGTCGGTATCGGCCAGCTTGTTGCGGGTGATGATGCGCTTGCCATCAGCCAGGTCAGGCAGGTGCGAGACGATGTCGTAGGGGCTGATCTCGTCCTTGAACTCGCCGTTCTGGATCGCGGCGATGGCCTTCTGGTGCGAGGCCAGGGCGAAGGCGTCCTGTTCTTCGCGCGAGACCTTCCATTCTTCGGCGACTTTCTCGGCGGTGATGCCCATGCCGTAGGCAATGGCGACGTGGTCGTTGTCGAACACGCTCGGTGCCATTGCGATCTTGTTGCCCATCATCGGCACCATCGACATCGACTCGGTGCCGCCGGCGAGCATCAGGTCGCTGTTGCCCAGACGGATCTGGTCGGCAGCCATCGCAACGGCTTGCAGGCCGGACGAGCAGAAGCGGTTCACCGTCTGCGCGGCAATGGTGTTGGGCAGGCCGGCCAGCAGCACGCCGATGCGCGCCACGTTCATGCCTTGCTCGGCTTCGGGCATGGCGCAGCCGATGATGGCGTCGTCGATGCGGTTGACGTCCACGCCCGGGGCCTGTGCGACCACGGAACGGAGCACGTGGGCGAGCATGTCGTCCGGGCGGATGTTGCGGAACATGCCCTTGGGCGCCTTGCCAACCGGGGTGCGGGTGGCGGCGACGATGTAGGCGTCCTGGATTTGCTTGGTCATTGCAGTGATCTCTTCAATAGGTGTGAGCGTGAGGGCGGGCGAGGGCAGCGCTTGCAGCGCTGCCCCGAGGCACGCTCACTCAGTTCCGCAGCGGCTTGCCGGTGGTCAGCATGTGCGCGATGCGGGCCTGGGTCTTTTCCTGCTGGGCCAGTTCGACGAAGTGCTTGCGCTCCAACGTCAGCAGCCACTCTTCGTCGACCACGGTGTTGCGATCAACCTTGCCGCCGCACAGCACGGTGGCGATGCGCTCGGCGATCTCGTAGTCGTAGGGGCTGATGAAGCGGCCTTCCAGCATGTTGACCAGCATCATCTTGAAGGTGGCGATGCCAACGTCACCGGCCACGCGGATGCGGCGTGCCGGCATCGGCGGACGGTAGCCGCCTTCGGCCAGCGCGGTGACTTCGGCCTTGGCGATGTGCAGCAGCTCGAAGCTGTTGAACACGACCTTGTCGGTGCCGCGCATCAGGCCCAGTTCCTTGGCGTTGACCGCCGAGTTGGAGACCTTGGCCATGGCCACGGTTTCGAAGGTCTTCTTCAGCTCTGCGAACACGTCGCCGTCCGGGCCGGCCGCCTGCGAGGCACGCACGGCGATTTCCTTCAGGCCGCCACCGGCCGGCAGCAGGCCGACGCCGGCTTCCACCAGGCCGATATAGCTTTCCAGTGCCGCAACCGACTTGGCTGCATGCATCTGGAATTCGCAGCCGCCGCCCAAAGCCAGGCCGCGCACCGCGGTGACAACCGGCACGGTGGCGTACTTGATGCGCTGGCTGGTGCGCTGGAAGTTGGCAACCATCGCTTCGAACTCGGCGAACTTACCGGCCTTCAACGCGCCCAGTGCGCCGGACAGATCGGCGCCTGCGGAGAAGGGCTCCTTGTTCTGCCAGATCACCACGCCCTTGAACTGCTTCTCGGACAAGGCAATCGCGTGCTGGATTCCGTCCAGGACCTGATCGGAAACGGTGTTCATCTTGGTCTTGAAGCTGATGACGCCGATGCCGTCACCGTCGGTCCACAGGCGGATGCCGTCGTTCTCGAACACGGTTTCGCCCTGCGCGAACTTCTCGCCCAGCAGTGCGTCCGGGAAGCGCTGGCGCTGGTACACCGGCAGTGACGAGCGCGGCACCAGTGCATTCTGCGACGGGCTGTAGCTGCCTTCGGCGGCATGCACGCCATCACGGCCGTCCAGCACCCAGGCCGGCAACGGCGCATTGCTCATGCTCTTGCCGGCGGCGATGTCGTCGGCGATCCACTGCGCCACCTGCTTCCAACCGGCAGCCTGCCAGGTCTCGAACGGGCCCAGCGACCAGCCGTAGCCCCAGCGGATCGCCAGGTCGACGTCGCGCGCGGTTTCGGCGATGTCGGCCAGGTGGTAGGCGCTGTAATGGAACAGGTCGCGGAAGGTCGCCCACAGGAACTGCGCATGCGGGTGCTGGCTCTCGCGCAGCTTGGCGAACTTCTCGGCCGGGTTCTTGATCTTCAGGATCTCGACCACTTCCGGTGCGGCGACGCGGTCGGCCGGACGGTAGTCCTGCTTCTCAAGGTCGACGACCATGATGTCCTTGCCGACCTTGCGGAAGATGCCGGCGCCGGTCTTCTGGCCCAGTGCACCCTTGCTGATCAGCGCGCCCAGCCATGCCGGCGCGTTGAAGTACTTGTGCCACGGGTCGTCGGGCAGGGTGTCGCCCATGGTCTTGATGACGTGGGCCATGGTGTCCAGGCCGACCACGTCGGAGGTGCGGTAGGTCGCTGACTTCGGGCGGCCGACCAGCGGGCCGGTCAGACCATCCACTTCGTCAAAGCCCAGGCCGAACTGCTGGGTGTGGTGGATGGTCGACAGGATCGAAAACACGCCGATGCGGTTGCCGATGAAGTTCGGGGTGTCCTTGGCGTACACCACGCCCTTGCCCAGGTTGGTGGTCAGGAAGGTTTCCAGGCCTTCCAGCACCGACTTGTCGGTGGTTTTGGCCGGGATCAGCTCGGCCAGGTGCATGTAGCGCGGCGGGTTGAAGAAATGCACGCCGCTGAAGCGATGGCGCAGTTCTTCCGGCAGCACGTCGGCCAGCTTGTTGATGCCCAGGCCCGAAGTGTTGGAAGCCAGTACCGCGTGTTCGTTCACGAACGGCGCGATCTTCTTGTACAGGTCCTGCTTCCAGTCCATCCGTTCAGCGATGGCTTCGATGATCAGGTCGCAGCCGCGCAACTGCTCCAGACCGGAGTCGTAATTGGCCGGGGTGATGGCTTCAGCCAGTGCCTTGCTGGCCAGCGGGGCCGGGCTCAGCTTGCCGAGGTTGGCAATGGCCTTGAGCACGATGCCGTCGGCAGGACCTTCCTTGGCGGCCAGGTCGAACAGCACGGTGTCGACGCCGGCATTGGTCAGGTGGGCGGCGATCTGCGCACCCATGACGCCTGCGCCAAGAACGGCGGCGCGGCGGACAAGCAGGGAATTGGACATATCGATAAACCTTTGGTCTGCGATGACGGTTGGATCAGGGAACGACGGGGGAGGTCGGATTACGCACGCTGGCGCGGAACCCGGCTTCGGCGAAATGGATCAATTCCTGCGCGGCCTTGCTGCGGTGCTCGGCCTCGCTGATGTTGTGTGGACGCTTGATCAGCCCGAAATCGGCCATGGCATAGGTCAGCGAACCGGCGAGGAAGTCCAGGCGCCAGTACAGCTCTTCCTTGCTCAGGCCCGGGATGCAGGCGTCGATGGCCTTGCCGAACTCACGCAGCACATGGCCGTAGTGGTCGGACAGGAACTTGCGCAGGTTGTCGTTCTTCTCCGCATAGGCGCGGGCGATGACGCGGACGAAGGCGCCGCCGCTCTGGCGGTCCTGGGCCAAGGCCAGCGCCGGTTCGACGAAGGCTGCCAATACCGCGCGCAGGTCGCCGGGCTGGCTGCTGCGTGCCAACTGCAGCTGGCCCAGGCGGGCGGCGGTCATCTCGTCCATGCGGCGGCGGAACACTTCATTAACCAGGTTGTCCTTGGACCCGAAGTGGTAGTTGACCGCAGCAATGTTTACATCGGCGTGACTGGTCACCTGACGCAGGGAGGTGCCGGCAAAGCCGTACTGGGCGAACAGTTCCTCGGCCGCGCCGAGGATGCGGTCCTTGGTGGAGAAGCTGGCGGGTTTGCCCATGGCTGGCTCAATCAATCAAACGATTGTTTGGATCCTACGCCCGGCCGGCCGTCCGGGTCATGTTGCGGTGCAGCATCATTCATCTGCCGCTGTGCAAAGGCCGGGGTCACCCGGTAGAATTAGCCACCGCAATTCAGGCTAAGCCCGCGTCCGCACGCGGGTTTTTTCATGTACCCTCGGGCCGACCGGCCCAAATACCGGAGAATTCCCATGGCGCTCGAGCGCACTCTTTCCATCATCAAGCCCGACGCCGTTGCCAAGAACGTGATCGGCGAAATCTACGCCCGCTTCGAAAAGGCCGGCCTGAAGGTTGTCGCTGCCAAGTACAAGCAGCTGTCGCGCCGTGAAGCCGAAGGCTTCTACGCCGTGCACCGCGAGCGTCCGTTCTTCAACGCGCTGGTCGAGTTCATGATCTCCGGCCCGGTGATGATCCAGGCCCTGGAAGGCGAGAACGCCGTTCTGGCCCACCGCGACCTGCTGGGCGCCACCAATCCGAAGGACGCAGCGCCGGGCACCATCCGCGCTGATTTCGCTGATTCGATCGATGCCAACGCCGCCCACGGTTCGGATTCGGTCGAGAACGCAGCCAATGAAGTGGCTTACTTCTTTGCTGCTACCGAAGTTGTTTCGCGTTAATTAGAGGTTGAAGTCGTGAACGAGGTCGTACAGACACCCGCCATCCAGCCGTTGCCGAAAACGGCAGCCAAAGCTGGCAAGCAGAACCTGCTCGACCTCGATCGCGCGGGCCTGGAGCATTTCTTCGTCGATATCCTCGGCGAGCAGAAGTTCCGTGCCCATCAGGTGATGAAGTGGATTCACCATCGCTACGTCACCGATTTCGATCAGATGACCGACCTCGGCAAGTCGCTGCGCGCCAAGCTGCAGCAACATGCCGAGGTCGTCGTCCCGAATATCGTGTTCGACAAGCCCTCGGTCGACGGCACCCACAAGTGGCTGCTGGCGATGGGCGTGGATGGCAAGAACGCCATCGAAACCGTCTACATCCCCGACAAGACCCGCGGCACGCTGTGCGTGTCCTCGCAGGTCGGCTGCGGTTTGAACTGCACCTTCTGTTCAACCGCCACCCAGGGTTTCAATCGCAACCTGAGCACCGCCGAGATCATCGGTCAGGTGTGGATCGCTGCGCGTCACCTGGGCAATGTGCCGCACCAGATGCGTCGTCTCACCAACGTGGTGATGATGGGCATGGGCGAGCCGTTGATGAATTTCGACAACGTCATTCGCGCCATGAGCATCATGCGCGATGACCTGGGCTACGGCCTGGCCAACAAGCGTGTGACCTTGTCCACCTCGGGTCTGGTGCCACAGATTGATCGCCTCTCGGTAGAGAGCGATGTGTCGCTGGCAGTGTCGCTGCATGCGCCGAACGACGAGCTGCGCGAGACGCTGGTGCCGCTCAACAAGAAATACCCGATTGCCGAGCTGATGGCTTCCTGCGCGCGTTACCTGCGCGGCAACAAGAAGCGCGATTCGGTGACCTTCGAATACACGCTGATGAAGGGCATCAACGATCAGCCCGAGCACGCCCGCCAGCTGGCGCGGCTGATGCGCCAGTTCGACAACGCGGTGCAGGCCAAGGATTCGGGCAAGGTCAACCTTATTCCGTTCAATCCGTTCCCGGGGACGCGCTACGAGCGTTCGGACGAAGAGCAGATCCGCGCCTTCCAGAAGATCCTGCTCGACTCGCAGGTACTGACGATGGTGCGCCGTACCCGTGGCGACGACATCGACGCTGCCTGCGGTCAGCTCAAGGGCCAGGTGATGGACCGTACCCGCCGTCAGGCTGAGTTCAATCGTCTGCTGCAGGAACAGGAAGGCGGGGATGCGGTCGCCTGATCGCTGGCTGCTGCTGTTGGTCCTGCTCCCGTTCATTGCGGGGTGCGGGCGGGACAATCTCAAGATCGGTCGCCCGCAGATAGTGGCGCCGGACTACAGCATCAAGCAGGACAAGGCTGCGCACAAGCGGATGCGTTACCAGGAATTCCTGAGGTTGTCTGGTGACCGTTTTGGCCGCGGCCAATTGGACGAGGCGCTGCAGTTTGCGCGCTCAGCACAGAAGCTGGAGTCCGGATTGCCTGATGCCTACACCATGCAAGCGGTGATCGAGGGGCATAAAGGCAACGCCGAGGCGGCCGGTGCGCTTTACCGCAAGGCAGCTGAGCTGGCTCCGCAACAGGGTGACGTACTCAATAACTACGGTGCCTGGCTGTGTGGCAACGGCCACCCGGCAGAGGCCTTGGTCTGGTTTGATCGTGCCTTGGCCGACCCGGCCTATGGGGGGCGTGCCGATGCTTTGGCCAATGCCGGCGGCTGTGCACTGGATGCCGGACAGCTCGAGCGGGCCGAAGATAATCTTCGCCAGGCGCTGGTGTTGGCGCCGGGCAATGCCTATGCACTGGAGTCCATGACCCGTAATGAAGTGCTGCACGGTCGTTATTTTGAAGCCAGAGCCTTCTACCAGCGGCGTTTGGCGGCTGCGCCGGCCACGGTTTCCGTGTTACAACTTGCCATTCAGATTGAAGAGCGACTCGGCGACAGGACGGCTGCCGGTCGGTTCCAACAGCGGTTGCGCGAAGAGTTTCCTTCGCCAGCAACCTCGAATCCCCAAGGCTGACGCATTGTGATCAATGATCCGGGTGTAAATGCTTTAGATGGTGTGGTGGGTTGCGGTGAGCAGCTGCGCAGGGCGCGGGAGGCCGCCGGGTTGTCCCTGGATCAGGTCGCCGCTCAGTTGCGCATGCCGCAGCAGGTAGTTGTTGCGCTGGAAGCTGAGCAATGGTCGCGCCTGGGTGCAGCGGTATTTGTGCGTGGTCAGCTGCGCAGTTACGCGCGCCTGTTGAAGGTCGACCTTGGGGGCTTGTTGGAACAGGCGCGGATAGCGCCGGTCGAGCCGCCCAAGCTGGTCAGTCATACCCATACCCCGCGACTGCGGCGGGCGGCTGAGAATATCGGGCGCCGCGCGGTCTATGTGGTGATCACGGCAGTGCTGGCGGTGCCGGTCTGGTATGTGATCAGTGGCAATTCCAATAACGCCCCGCCCAGTACGGCTTCGTTGGACGTGGTGCCAGCACCGGCGCCGGCAGTTGCCGGGCAGACGATCGCACCTGTTCAGGCGGCGGCCGCTGCGCCAGTCGCAGATGCCGGCCCTTACATCGCCTCGATGGCGCCCATGGCGCGTCCGGCTGCCGCTCCGTCGGCATTGACCCTGAGTTTCAAGGGCGACAGCTGGGTGGATATCACTGCTCCAGACGGCACAACCGTCGAAAAGGCCCTGATACGCGCAGGTGAAAGCCGTAGCTTCACAGCCGGTCAGGTGGGGCGCATGGTGCTGGGCAATGCGGCCGAGGTTGAGGTTCAGCAGGCGGCGGGTAACGTCGACCTGGGTCCTTACAAGCGCGGCAATGTGGCCCGCTTTACGGTATCCTCTGACGGCTCCGTGGCGCCGGTTTCACACTGAAACCAGGCGTCTATCAAAACAACAAGGCTCCCCGCCAGGGTGAGCGAGAGTACGCATGGCGATTGACGACCTGCTCGACGAGCACGAACAAAGCGAACGTGTCCGCACGTGGCTGCGCAAGAATGGCGCCGGAATTCTCGGCGGAGTAGTTCTCGGCATTGGCGCTATTGCCGGTTGGCAGTGGTGGCAGAAAGAGCAGGTCGGCAAGCTTGCCGAGGCCAACGTCCGTTACGAAGCCGTCTCTCGCAGCCTGCAGTCCAAGAATCTGGACGAGGCGGCCAAGGAGGTTGCGGCGCTGGGTGGTGGCAAGGCCAGCATCTACGCCGATCTGGCATCGTTGGAACTGGCCAAGGCCCAGGTCGAAGCGGGCAAGTACGAGGACGCGATCAAGACCTTGCGCGCGCTCAAGACCGAGGGTGAATTCAAGGCCTTGATCGACCAGCGCATTGCACGTCTGCTGATTGAAACGGGCAAGCCGCAGGACGCAGTGGCCCTGTTGGGCAAGGCTGACGACAGCGCGGGTCTGGAAATCCGTGCCGACGCCCTGATGGCGCAGAACAAGCGTGATGAAGCGCGCGAGCTGTACACCCAAGCGCTGGCCAAGCTGGACGTGGCTGCACCGCAGCGCCGCTTGCTGGAAACCAAATTGATGGACGCCGGCGGCACCGTGGCTGATCCTGCAGCGGAGAAGAATTGATGAAGTTCAAGCAAGTTGCAGGCATTGCCTTGATGGCAATGGCATTGACCGGCTGTTCCACCGTCAAGGGTTGGTTCGCAGGCAAGGACGCGGCGGCCAAGAAGGCGCTGGAGCCGGCTGAACTGACCAAGTTCGAGCCGACTGCCAAGGTCAACAAGATCTGGTCGGCAAACGTTGGCAAGGGCGAGGGTCGTATCGGCCTGCGTCAGGCGCCGGTGGTTGCCGATGGTCGCGTATACGCGGCGGCGGTGCAGGGCGGCGTGCATGCGCTGGACCTGCAGACCGGTAAGGAAATCTGGGAATACAGCCCGGCCAAGGAAAAGAAGAAGCCCAAGCTGCGTCTTTCCGGTGGTCCGGGCGTTGGCGATGGTCTGGTGGTGATCGGTACGCTGGACGGTCAGGTGATTGCGCTGGACGCGGCCAATGGCAGCGAAAAGTGGAAGTCCAAGGTTACCGGCGAAGTGATTGCCGCGCCGGCCGTGGCCCAGGGCCTGGTGTTCGTGCGCAGCAACGATGGCCGCACCACCGCACTGGATGCCGCCACTGGCGAGCAGCGTTGGTTCAATTCGCAGGAACTGCCGTCCTTGACCGTACGTGGCAACGCCCCGGTCGTGGCTGGTCCGGGTGTATTGTTCATCGGTAACGACGACGGCACCGTTGCCGCGTTGGCAATGCAGGATGGCCGCCCGTTGTGGGAGCAGATGGTGGGTACGCCGGAAGGCCGTACCGAGCTGGAGCGCATGGCTGACATCGACGGCGCGCCGGTGCTGGAAGGCAACACGCTGTTCGTAACCAGCTTCAAGAACGAAACCATGGCCATTGAAGGCCCGACCGGTCGTCCAATGTGGTCGCGTGACCACGGCGGTGGCGGTGGTGTTGCGGTGTCCTCGGGCAATGTCGTGGTCGCCGATGGCAAGGGTGTGGTGTACGGGCTGGATAAGACCTCCGGCTCGGCAATGTGGTCACAGCAGGCGCTGGCGCGCCGCTCGCTGACCGGTGCCGCCATCCAAGGCGACTATGCCGTGGTGGGGGACTACAAGGGATATCTGCATTGGCTGCGGTTGAGCGATGGCGAATTGGCAGCGCGTGAGAAGAGCGGTGGTGATGCTCTGCTGGCGCAGCCGGTCGTCGCTGACGGCATCCTGCTGGTGCAGAACGTTGATGGAAAGCTGACCGCATTCCGGTTGGCCCAATAAGGAGTTATAGCGATGCTGCCTTTGGTCGCCCTGGTTGGACGACCGAACGTCGGTAAGTCCACCATTTTCAATCTGTTGACCCGTACGCGCGATGCGCTGGTGCATGACCAGCCGGGTGTTACCCGCGATCGCAATTACGGTGTTTGCCGTCTAGATGAGGACAATCCCTTCCTGATCGTCGATACCGGTGGTATCGCCGGTGAAGAGGAAGGGCTGGCTGGCGCCACTGCGCGCCAAGCCCGTGCCGCCGCCGGTGAGGCGGATCTGATCGTATTTGTTGTTGACGCGCGTGATGGCACGTCGGCCCTGGATGACGAGATCCTGTCTTGGCTGCGCAAGCTTGCGCGGCCTACCTTGCTGTTGATCAACAAGATCGACGGTACGGACGAACATGCCGTTCGTTCGGAGTTTTCCCGTTATGGCTTCAGCGAGATGTTGACTGTCTCTGCCGCACATCGGCAGGGCATCGATGATCTGGTTGAAGAGGTTGTCGGACGCCTGCCGGAAGAAGGCACGGCCGAGACCTTGGACAACGATCCGAACCGCATCCGTATTGCTTTCGTTGGCCGCCCCAATGTGGGCAAGTCGACGCTGGTGAACCGCATCCTCGGTGAGGAGCGGATGATCGCTTCGGAAGTGCCCGGTACCACCCGCGATTCGATTGCAGTGGATCTGGAGCGCGACGATCAGCTGTACCGTTTGATCGACACCGCTGGTCTGCGCCGCAAGTCGCGCGTGGACGAAGTGGTCGAGAAGTTCAGCGTGGTCAAGACGCTGCGCTCGATCGAGCAGTGTCAGGTGGCGGTGCTGATGCTGGACGCCCATGAAGGCGTGACCGATCAGGACGCCAGCGTGCTGGGTGCAGTGCTGGATGCCGGTCGCGCTCTGGTGATTGCGATCAACAAGTGGGACGGCCTGAGCGAGTATGACAAGCAGCAGGCTGAAACCCTGTTGTCGCTGAAGCTGGGCTTCGTGCCGTGGGCTGAGAATGTGCGGATTTCCGCGCTGCACGGCTCGGGCCTGCGCGAGTTGTTCAAGGCGATTCACCGGGCGCATGCCTCGGCGACGCATGAGTTCAGCACCTCCGAGGTCAACAAGGCGCTGGAAGTGGCGTATGAGACCAATCCGCCGCCGAGTATCCGTGGTCATGTCTCCAAGCTGCGGTATGTGCATCCGGGCGGCAGCAATCCGCCGACCTTCATCGTGCACGGTACGCGCCTTAAGGAGCTGCCGGATTCGTATAAGCGCTATCTGGAAAACTTCTTCCGCAAGCGTTTCAAGCTGGTGGGTACGCCGGTGACCTTCCTGTTCCGTGAGGGTGCCAACCCATACGAGGGCAAGAAGAACGTGTTGACGGACCGCCAGGTCAAGGCCAAGCGGCGCCTGATGAAGCACGTCAAGGGCAGGAAGTGATTCAGGGCTGGGGCGCGGTTCAAGCGGACTGAATGACAAAAACAAAAGCGGCCGAAAGGCCGCTTTTTTTTTATTTTGTTTTTTTTTGGGGCTTTCGAGTCGGGGGCTTGATGCTTCGTGCTTCGTGCTTCGTGCTTCGTGCTCGGGGCTTGGTGCTTTGGAATTGCATGGTTTGTCCGGCATTGAAAAAAGATTTCGTCATTCCCGCGTAGGCGGGAATCGCTCTGGCTCTTGCTTGGCAAAGCAGTGGTGCGGAGGCGCAGGCCAGAGCCAGAGGCAGAGCAAGGGCAAGGGCGATTCCCGCCTGCGCGGGAATGACGAGCTCAAAGGGCGAAAAGCCAAAAGCCAAAAGCCAAAAGCCAAAAGCCAAAAAAGAGCCGTTCCCTCCCTCCCTTCTCTCCCGTTTGGCCGATAATCCGGTCATGAGCATTCGCGAACTGACTCCGGAACAGGCCCGTGCCCGCCACGCAGATGGCGCATTGTTGATCGACGTGCGTGAGGCGCACGAGCGGGCAGGGGGTATGGCGGAGGGCGCAATCGGCATTGCCAAGGCCGAGCTGCTGGCCGAGCCCTCCCAGCACCTGCCCGCGTACGAGCGCGAAATCCTGCTGATCTGCCAGAGCGGCAAGCGTTCAGCCGATGCCGCAATCGGGTTGCAGGAGGCGGGCTATACAAGCCTGTCCTCGGTGAGTGGCGGCACGGTTGCCTGGCGGACTGCGGGTTTGCCTTTGGTCCAGCCCATGCTGGATGCAGGAGAGCGCGACTTCTACGACCGCTACTCGCGCCATCTGTTGCTGCCGCAGGTGGGCGAAGCTGGCCAGCGCCGTTTGCAGCAATCCAGGGTGCTGGTGTTGGGTGCGGGTGGGCTTGGCGCTCCGGCCGCGTTCTATCTCGCCGCAGCAGGGGTGGGCAGGCTGCGTATCGTCGACGACGATGTGGTCGAGCGCAGCAACCTGCAGCGGCAGATCATCCACACCGAAGCGGCCTTGGGCACAGCCAAGGTAGACTCGGCACGGCAGCGCCTGTTGGCCTTGAATCCGCACATCGACGTCGAGGCGATCACCGAGCGCGTCACCTCGGCCAATATCGATGTCTTGCTACAGGACGTGGATGTGGTGCTGGATGGCTCGGACAATTTTCCGCTGCGCTACCTGCTCAACGATGCCTGCATCAAGCACGCCAAGCCCTTGGTCTACGCCGCCATCGAGCGCTTCGACGGGCAGGTGAGTGTGTTCGATGCCGGTCGTCAGCGCGGTGTGGCGCCGTGCTACCGCTGCCTGTTCCCGGAGCCGCCACCGCCTGAATTCGCCCCCAACTGTTCCGAGGCTGGCGTGCTGGGTGTACTGCCTGGGCTGGCCGGGGTGATGCAGGCAACCGAGGTATTGAAGCTGCTGCTGGATATCGGCGAGCCGTTGACCGGGCGTCTGCTGCGTTTCGATGCCCTGCAGATGCGCTTCCGCGAAACCCGTGTGCATGCCGATCCGGCCTGTCCGTTGTGCGCCCCTGGCGTCCCATTTCCAGGGTACATCGACTACGCAGCGTTCTGTTCGCATTCTCCATGAGTTGAGAAGCGGCAGATGCTGACCGGTTCTGCACGTTTTTTGCTTTATCGTGCACCTGGACGATTACAAGGTGATGCGGCATGGCAGCGGAATCCTCGCAGGAACTGGTAAAGGTAGTTGCCCTGTTGGGTGCTGCGGTGGTGGCCGTGCCCTTGTTCAGGCGGCTCGGTCTGGGCTCGGTGCTGGGCTATTTCGTCGCCGGCTTGGCGATCGGTCCGTTCGGCTTCGGCTGGTTCTCCGATCCGCAGGCCATCCTGCATGTCGCCGAGCTCGGCGTGGTGATGTTCCTGTTCGTGATCGGCCTGGAAATGCGGCCCTCGCATCTATGGAACCTGCGCGGCGAAATATTTGGTCTCGGCACGGCGCAGATCGTGACCTGTGCCGTGATCCTTACCGGTGTCGCAATCCTGTTCGGCTACCGCCCGCAGATTGCCTTCATTGCCGCCGCAGGTTTCGTGCTGACCTCGACCGCAGTGGTGATGCAGCTGCTGGGTGAGCGTGGCGACCTGACTCTGCCTTCCGGGCAGAAGATCGTTTCCATCCTGTTGTTCGAAGACCTGTTGATCGTGCCGCTGTTGGCGGTGGTGGCGTGGATGGCGCCGACGCAGATTGGTGTGCACGAAGGCTCGCGTTGGACGAGCATCGCCATCGGCGCAGGCGCTATCGTTGGTCTGGTGCTGGTCGGGCGCTACCTGCTCAATCCCTTGTTCCGCATCCTCGCTGCCGCCAAGGCGCGTGAGGTGATGACCGCAGCTGCATTGCTGGTGGTGTTGGGCGCGGCCTTGCTGATGCAGCTCGGCGGACTGTCGATGGCGATGGGCGCTTTCCTGGCTGGCGTGCTGCTGTCCGAATCCACCTTCCGTCATCAGATCGAAGCCGATATCGAGCCCTTCCGCGGCATCCTGTTGGGCTTGTTCTTCCTCAGTGTTGGCATGGCGCTGGATCTTTCGGTGGTGGCGGCCAACTGGAAAGTGATCGCGCTGCTGGTGCCGGCGATGATGCTGGCCAAGGCCATCTGCATCTACGGCGTAGCGCGGGTGATGGGCAGTGATCATCGTCAGGCGCTGGACCGCGGCGTGCTGATGGCGCAGGGCGGAGAGTTCGCCTTCGTGTTGTTTGCCGCCGCTGCGACCACTGGGGTGATCGATGCCAAGGTCAACGCCAACCTCACCGCAGTGGTTGTGCTATCGATGGCGCTGACGCCGCTGTGCATGCTGGTGTACCGGCTGCTGGTGAAGGAAGGGCAGGTCTCCACCGATGGCGTGGACGCAGCCGATGGGCTCACCGGCAGCGTGTTGGTGATCGGCTTCGGGCGCTTCGGCCAGGTGTCCAGTCAGTCGCTGCTGGCGCGCGATGTAGACGTGACCATCATCGACAACGATATCGAGATGATCCGCAGTGCCACCCGGTTCGGCTTCAAGATCTATTACGGTGATGGCACGCGGTTGGATGTACTGCGCGCCTCCGGTGCCGAAACCGCACGCGCGATTGCCGTTTGCGTGGATGACCGCGCAGCTGCTGATCGCATTGTCGAGTTGGTGCGGCATGAGTTCCCGCTGGCCAAGCTGCTGGTGCGTTCGTTTGACCGCGAGCATTCGCTGTCCTTGATACACGCGGGGGTGGATTTCCAGATCCGCGAGACCTTCGAGTCGGCGGTGGAGTTTGGTCGTGCGGCGCTGATGCAGCTGGGCGTGGATGAGGACGAGGCCGATGTGGTCGCGCGCGAAATCCGCCGGCGCGATGCCGAACGTTTCGAGCTGGAAATGGCCGGCGGCGGGCTGCAGGCCGACACCGGTCTGATGTACCGCAATACGCCGGGAGCACCAACGCCAACGCCGTTCACCACGCCGCGGCGTGAAGCGCGTCCGCTCAATCCTGACGCCATTGCTGGGGCAGGGGAGCCGGCCGCCGCCGATTCAGGCGGGGCGCCGGGGCCATGACAAGGTGTGGCGCTGGCCGGAATCAGGGACAATAGCCGCCCCCGTGTTCACCGCCATACCCCATGACTGTCCTCGCCGACGCCTCCACCCAGACCTCCCGCATCCTTGATGGCCGCCGTATCGCCGAGGAACTGCTCGACGATTTGAAGGTGCGCGTCGACGCCCGCCTGGCCGCTGGCGGCGCCCGGCCCGGTCTGGCAGTGGTGCTGGTGGGCGGCGACCCGGCGTCTTCTGTGTATGTGCGCAACAAGCGTCGCGCTGCCGAAAAGGTCGGTATCGAAGCGTTTGACTACGACTTGCCGGAAGGCACCAGCGAGGCGCAGTTGCTGGAGCTGATTGATCAGCTCAACGCTGATCCGAAGGTTCACGGCATCCTGATCCAGCTGCCGCTGCCGGGCATCCCCGACGCCAACCGCCTGATCCAGCGCATCGACCCGCGCAAGGACGTGGATGGCTTCCACCCGCAGAACGTGGGTCATCTGGTGCTGCGCGAGTTCGGCCTGCGTCCGTGCACGCCGCGAGGCATCACCACGCTGCTCGGTCATACCGACCAGCCGGTACGCGGCCGCAACGCCACCATCGTCGGTGTCAGCAACCATGTCGGTCGGCCGATGGGCTTGGAACTGTTGATCGCCGGGTGCACGGTGACCAGCTGCCACAAATTCACCCCGAAGGATGTGCTGGAACAGGCTGTGCGCAATGCCGACATCCTGGTCGTCGCAGTGGGTATTCCGCAGCTGATTCCGGGTGAATGGGTGAAGCCGGGCGCAGTGGTGATCGACGTCGGCATCAACCGCCTGGACGACGGCCGCCTGGTTGGCGATGTCGGCTTCGAGGCAGCAGCGCAGCGGGCCAGCTGGATCACCCCGGTGCCGGGTGGCGTTGGCCCGATGACGGTGGCCACGCTGATGCAGAACACCATCGAGGCGGCCGAGGCCAGCGCCGAGGGTTTGAAGTTCTGAGGATCCGTAGTGCCGAGCCATGCTCGGCAGTGGCCTTCCCGGCACAGCGTCAATGTAGTGCCGAGCCATGCTCGGCATGGGCTTTCCCGGCACAGCATCCAATGTAGTGGGGGGGCCCCCCCCGGGCCAGCCATGGAAAAATGGACACAAGACAGGAAGGGGAGGGGCGGCAGCCCGTAGGAGGAGGCCACCCCCCC